>NZ_JBFUIC010000041.1:0-30440 GCF_056402075.1 Pseudomonas sp. P4_C3 | reverse complement strand
CGATTTGATGGGCGCATAAAAAACTGTAGGAGCGAGCTTGCTCGCGATAGTGGACATCCAGCCAATGTAGATGCTGAATGTTAATCCGTCATCGCGAGCAAGCTCGCTCCTACAGTTTTTTATGCGCCCATCAAATCGCAGGCAATAAAAAACCGACCATGAGGTCGGTTTTTTAATGAACGAGTCGCTTAGGCGGCAGCGGCAACGTTCAGGGCCTTGACGTGGCCATTCAGGCGGCTCTTATGACGAGCGGCCTTGTTCTTGTGGATGATGCCTTTATCGGCCATACGGTCGATAACTGGCACAGCCAGAACGTAAGCGGCTTGAGCTTTGGCAGCGTCTTTTGCGTCGATGGCCTTAACTACATTCTTGATGTAGGTACGAACCATGGAACGCAGGCTGGCGTTGTGGCTGCGACGCTTCTCAGCCTGTTTTGCACGTTTTTTGGCGGAAGGTGAGTTGGCCACCGTCGAGCTCCTCGAAAGACTTTTTAGGAAATAGCAAACAAAATAGGCCGCGAATCATGCCGATGAGTTGAGTTCTTGTCAAGGGCGGTTGAGACGTTCCGCTAAGTGGTAGGTGAAGCAAGCTTGGAGATTTCTTTCCAGCGTGCGACCTGTAAACTCGCGAGCTTTGGCTCTGTGCTGTTGCGGCGCGGAGTATCGCATAAGTAGGCGCGTAGTTCGCCTGCTGTTTATCGACAGGCACAAACTCTTTCCATGAATCTGCTCAAATCGTTGGCCGCCGTCAGCTCTATCACGATGCTTTCCCGGGTTCTGGGATTTGTTCGGGACACCCTCATCGCGCGCGCATTTGGCGCGGGAATGGCGACCGACGCCTTCTTTATCGCCTTCAAACTGCCCAATCTGCTGCGGCGGATCTTTGCCGAAGGGGCGTTTTCCCAGGCGTTCGTGCCGATTCTTGCCGAATACAAAAGCCAGAAGGGCGAGGAAGCGACCCGAACCTTCATTGCCTACGTCTCGGGCCTGCTGACGCTGGTGCTGGCGCTGGTTACCGTGTTGGGCATGATTGCCGCGCCGTGGGTCATCTGGGTGACCGCGCCGGGTTTCACCAACACGCCGGAAAAATTCGAGCTGACCTCCAGTCTGCTGCGGGTGACCTTTCCCTACATCCTGTTGATTTCCCTGTCGTCGTTGGCTGGCGCGATCCTCAATACCTGGAATCGCTTTTCGGTGCCAGCGTTCGTGCCGACCCTGCTGAACGTCAGCATGATCATCTTTTCGGTGTTTTTGACGCCGTATTTCGATCCGCCCGTAATGGCGCTCGGCTGGGCGGTTCTGACGGGTGGCCTGGCGCAGTTGCTCTATCAACTGCCGCACCTGAAAAAGATCGGCATGCTGGTGCTGCCACGCCTGAACCTGCGCGACACCGGCGTCTGGCGCGTAATGAAGCAAATGCTGCCAGCAATCCTCGGTGTCTCGGTTAGCCAGATTTCGCTGATCATCAACACCATCTTCGCTTCGTTCCTGGTTGCCGGTTCCGTGTCGTGGATGTACTACGCCGACCGTTTGATGGAGCTACCGTCCGGCGTGTTGGGCGTCGCGCTGGGGACGATTCTGCTGCCGACCCTGGCCAAGACCTACGCCAACAAGGATCGTCACGAGTATTCGCGCATCCTCGACTGGGGGCTGCGCCTGTGCTTCGTATTGGTGCTGCCTTGCTCGCTGGCATTGGGGATTCTGGCGGAGCCGTTGACGGTTTCCTTGTTCCAGTACGGCCAGTTCAATGCGTTTGATGCATCRATGACCCAGCGTGCCCTGATCGCTTATTCGGTCGGTTTGCTCGGGATTATCGTGATCAAAGTGCTGGCCCCCGGCTTTTATGCGCAACAAAACATCCGCACACCGGTAAAAATTGCGATTTTCACCCTGGTGGTCACCCAGTTGTTCAACTTGATGCTGATCGGGCCGCTGGCTCACGCGGGCCTGGCCTTGGCGATCAGTGCTGGCGCCTGCCTCAATGCCGGTTTGCTGTTCTATCAACTGCGCAAACAGCAGATGTACCAGCCGCAGCCGGGCTGGGCGAAGTTCGCGTTCAAACTGCTGGTCGCGGTGGCGGTGATGTCCGCGGTATTGTTGGGTGTGATGCACTTTATGCCAGCCTGGGATCAGGGACATATGCTCGAGCGCTTCTTGCGTCTGGGGGCGTTGGTGGCGGCGGGTGTAGTGGCTTATTTCGGCATGTTAGTGTTGATGGGTTTCCGTTTGCGCGACTTCAATCGCAAGACGCTGGAATAGAGGTTCTGGCTTCGATAAACACGGGCGAGCCGACAGTTTTGTCGGCTCGATCACTTTGGGTTACGGTGTTGCCTGTCGTCGGCCGCCGGGTGTGGTTATAATCGACCACTTTATGAGCAAGAAGCGCGTTATGCAGCTGGTTCGAGGCCTCCACAATCTGCGCCCCCAGCATCGGGGCTGTGTCGCCACTATTGGCAACTTTGACGGTGTTCACCGTGGTCACCAGGCTATCCTGGCGCGGCTGCGTGAACGTGCGCTCGAGTTGGGCGTGCCCAGCTGCGTTGTGATTTTCGAGCCGCAGCCGCGAGAATTTTTCGCCCCGGACACGGCCCCGGCCCGTCTGGCCCGGCTGCGGGACAAACTGCAGCTGCTGGCCGACGAAGGTGTCGACCGCGTCCTGTGCCTGGCCTTCAACCAGCGGCTGAGCAAGCTCAGCGCCAGCGAATTCGTTGATACCATCCTGGTGGACGGCCTTGGCGTACAGCACCTTGAAGTCGGTGACGACTTCCGGTTCGGCTGCGACCGCGTAGGGGATTTCGATTTCCTGCAACAAGCCGGCATCGTTCAGGGCTTTACCGTCGAGGCGGCGCAAACCGTTGAGCTGGACGGTATTCGCGTCAGCAGCACTCAGGTCCGCAATGCCCTGGCTGCAGCTGATTTTGCCTTGGCCGAGCGACTGCTCGGTCGGCCGTTCCAGATTACCGGGCGGGTGCTGCACGGCCAGAAACTGGCTCGCCAGTTGGGTACGCCCACGGCCAACATACAACTCAAGCGCCGTCGCGTTCCGCTTTCCGGGGTTTACCTGGTCAACGTCGACATCGACGGCAAGACCTGGCCCGGCGTCGCCAATATCGGCGTGCGGCCCACGGTTCAAGGTGATGGCAAGGCCCACCTCGAAATACATCTTTTAGATTTTGCCGGCGATCTGTATGACCGGCGTTTAACGGTGGTTTTCCACCACAAGCTGCGTGAAGAGCAGCGTTTCGCCTCTCTGGAGGCGTTGAAAACGGCGATCAACGCGGATGTCGCCGCCGCCCGTGCACTAGCCGCACCTAGCGCCCATCGCTAATGAAGAGCCTTAAATGACCGACTATAAAGCCACGCTAAACCTTCCGGACACCGCCTTCCCAATGAAGGCCGGCCTGCCTCAGCGCGAACCGCAGATTCTGCAGCGCTGGGACAGCATTGGCCTGTACGGAAAGTTGCGCGAGATTGGCAAGGATCGTCCGAAGTTCGTATTGCACGACGGCCCTCCGTACGCCAACGGCTCGATTCACATCGGTCATGCGCTGAACAAGATTCTCAAGGACATGATCATTCGTTCGAAGACCCTGTCGGGCTTCGACGCGCCTTATGTCCCGGGTTGGGATTGTCATGGCCTGCCGATCGAGCACAAAGTCGAAGTGACCCACGGCAAGAACCTGGGTGCAGACAAGACCCGCGAACTGTGCCGGGCCTACGCCACCGAGCAGATCGAAGGGCAGAAGTCCGAGTTCATCCGTCTGGGTGTGCTGGGCGACTTCGCCAACCCGTACAAGACCATGGACTTCAAGAACGAGGCCGGGGAAATCCGTGCCCTGGCCGAAATCGTCAAGGGCGGTTTCGTGTTCAAGGGCTTGAAGCCTGTTAACTGGTGCTTCGACTGCGGTTCGGCCCTGGCCGAGGCGGAAGTCGAGTACGAGAACAAGAAGTCCTCGACCATCGACGTGGCCTTCCCGATTGCCGATGAAGCCAAACTGGCTGCCGCCTTCGGTCTGCCATCGCTGGCCAAGCCTGCCTCGATCGTGATCTGGACCACCACCCCGTGGACCATCCCGGCCAACCAGGCGCTGAACGTCCACCCGGAATTCAACTACGCCCTGGTCGATGCCGGCGACAAACTGCTGGTGTTGGCCGAAGAGCTGGTCGAGTCGTGCCTGGCGCGCTACTCGCTGGAAGGTTCGGTAATCGCTACTGCCTCCGGTTCGGCGCTGGAACTGATCAACTTCCGTCACCCGTTCTACGACCGTCTGTCGCCGGTTTACCTGGCCGACTACGTTGAACTGGGCGCCGGCACCGGTGTGGTTCACTCCGCTCCGGCCTACGGCGTAGACGACTTCGTGACCTGCAAGAAGTACGGCATGGTCAACGACGACATCCTCAACCCGGTACAAAGCAACGGCGTTTACGTACCGTCGCTGGAGTTCTTCGGTGGCCAGTTCATCTGGAAGGCCAACCCGGCCATCGTCGACAAGCTGACCGAAGTCGGTGCGCTGCTGCACACCACTATCATTGAACACAGCTACATGCACTGCTGGCGCCACAAGACCCCGCTGATCTACCGCGCCACCGCGCAGTGGTTCATCGGCATGGACAAGCAGCCGACCACCGGCGACACCCTGCGCCAGCGCTCGCTCAAAGCCATCGAAGAGACCCAGTTCGTTCCGGCCTGGGGCCAGGCGCGCCTGCACTCGATGATCGCCAATCGTCCGGACTGGTGCATTTCCCGTCAGCGCAATTGGGGCGTGCCGATCCCGTTCTTCCTGAACAAGGAAAGCGGTGAGCTGCACCCACGTACCGTCGAGCTGATGGAAATCGTTGCCAAGCGCGTTGAAGTAGAAGGCATCGAAGCCTGGTTCAAGCTGGACGCCGCCGAGCTGCTGGGCGATGAAGCGCCGCAATACGACAAGATCAGCGACACCCTGGACGTCTGGTTCGACTCGGGTACCACGCACTGGCACGTCCTGCGCGGTTCGCACCCGATGGGCCACGAAACCGGCCCGCGCGCCGACCTGTACCTGGAAGGCTCGGACCAACACCGTGGCTGGTTCCACTCGTCGCTGCTGACCGGTTGCGCCATCGACAACCACGCACCGTATCGCGAACTGCTGACTCACGGCTTCACGGTCGACGAGTCCGGCCGCAAGATGTCCAAGTCTTTGGGCAACGTGATCGCGCCACAGAAAGTCAACGACACCCTGGGCGCCGATATCATGCGTCTGTGGGTTGCTTCGACCGACTATTCGGGCGAAATGGCGGTTTCCGAGCAGATCCTGCAACGCAGTGCGGACGCCTACCGGCGTATCCGTAACACCGCGCGTTTCCTGCTTTCGAACCTGACTGGCTTCAACCCGGCCACCGACCTGCTGCCAGCCGAAGAAATGTTAGCTCTGGACCGTTGGGCCGTAGACCGTACCCTGCTGCTGCAACGCGAGCTGCAAGAGCACTACGGCGAATACCGCTTCTGGAACGTGTACTCGAAGATCCACAACTTCTGCGTGCAGGAACTGGGCGGCTTCTACCTCGACATCATCAAGGACCGTCAGTACACCACTGGCGCCGACAGCAAGGCCCGTCGTTCGTGCCAGACCGCGCTGTTCCACATCTGCGAGGCGTTGGTGCGCTGGATCGCGCCGATCCTGGCGTTCACCGCCGACGAACTGTGGCAGTACCTGCCGGGCGAGCGTAACGAGTCGGTCATGCTCAACACCTGGTACGAAGGCCTGACCGAATTGCCGCAAGGCTTCGAGCTGGATCGCGCTTACTGGGACCGGATCATGGCGGTCAAGGTCGCGGTCAACAAGGAAATGGAAATCCAGCGCGCGGCCAAGGCTGTCGGTGGCAACCTGCAAGCCGAAGTGACGCTGTTCGCCGAAGATGCGCTGACTGCCGACCTGGCCAAGCTGAGCAACGAACTGCGCTTCGTGCTGATCACTTCGACCGCCAGTGTCGCGCCATTGGTGCAGGCACCGGCCGATGCCGTGGTCACCGAAGTCAGCGGCCTGAAGCTGAAGATCGTCAAGTCGGCCTTCGCCAAGTGCGCCCGTTGCTGGCACTGCCGTGAAGACGTCGGTGTGAACCCGGAGCATCCGGAAATCTGCGGCCGTTGCGTGGATAACATCAGCGGCGCTGGCGAGGTCCGTCACTATGCCTAATGCCGTTGGCCGTTTCGGACGGCTGAGCTGGCTCTGGTTGAGTTTGCTGGTCYTGGTCATCGACCAGGCCAGCAAGTTCTACTTCGAAGGCTCGCTTGCGATGTACCAGCAAATCGTGGTGATCCCCGATTACTTCAGCTGGACCCTGGCTTATAACACCGGTGCGGCGTTCAGCTTTCTGGCTGACAGCTCCGGCTGGCAGCGCTGGCTGTTCGCGTTGATCGCTGTCGTGGTCAGTGCGGTGCTGGTGGTGTGGCTCAAGCGTCTGGGGCGCAACGAGACCTGGCTGGCGGTTGCGCTGGCACTGGTACTCGGCGGCGCACTGGGCAATCTGTATGACCGCATTGCCCTGGGCCATGTGATCGATTTCATTCTGGTGCATTGGCAGAACCGCTGGTATTTCCCGGCGTTCAACTTTGCCGACAGTGCAATCACGGTTGGTGCTGTCATGCTGGCACTGGATATGTTCAAAAGTAAAAAGACCGGAGAAACCGTTCATGACTGAACAGGTATTGGCTGAGCAACGCATCGGCCAGAACACGGAAGTCACCTTGCATTTCGCATTGCGCCTGGAGAACGGCGACACCGTGGACAGCACCTTCGACAAGGCCCCGGCGACCTTCAAGGTCGGTGACGGCAACCTGTTGCCAGGTTTCGAAGCGGCCCTGTTCGGTTTCAAGGCCGGTGACAAGCGTACGCTGAGCATCGAGCCGGAAAACGCTTTCGGCCAGCCGAACCCGCAAAACGTGCAGATCATCCCGCGCTCGCAGTTCCAGGACATGGAACTGTCGCCTGGCTTGCTGGTGATCTTCAACGATGCGGCCAATACTGAATTGCCAGGCGTGGTGAAAGAGTTCGATGATGCGCAAGTTACCATCGACTTCAACCACCCGCTGGCTGGCAAGACGCTGACCTTTGACGTGGAAATCATTTCCGTCAAAGCGCTGTAACTGCTTTTCAGTGGGAGCGAGCTTGCTCGCGATGATCGTTAACGAATACGCGTTCTTCTGAATTAACGCGGTGTCCTTTAGGATTTCGCGAGCAAGCTCGCTCCTACAGGGCAAGACACGAGGCACAGCATGCAAATCAAACTCGCCAATCCCCGTGGCTTCTGCGCCGGTGTGGACCGGGCGATCGAAATCGTCAACCGCGCCCTGGAAGTCTTCGGGCCACCGATCTACGTGCGCCATGAAGTGGTTCACAACAAGTTTGTCGTCGAAGACCTGCGCTCCCGTGGTGCGATCTTCGTCGAAGAGCTGGACCAGGTGCCGGACGACGTCATTGTGATCTTCAGTGCCCACGGCGTTTCCCAGGCTGTGCGCAGCGAAGCGGCTGGCCGTGGGCTGAAAGTGTTCGACGCCACGTGCCCGCTGGTGACCAAAGTCCACATTGAGGTGGCGCGCTACAGCCGTGACGGCCGAGAGTGCATTCTCATCGGCCACGCCGGTCACCCGGAAGTCGAAGGCACCATGGGCCAGTACGATGCCAGCAGTGGTGGCGCGATCTACCTGGTCGAAGACGAGAAAGATGTCGCGGCGTTGCAGGTGAACAACCCTGAAACGCTCGCCTTCGTGACCCAGACCACCTTGTCGATGGACGATACCAGCCGCGTTATAGACGCTCTGCGTTCGCGCTTCCCGGCCATCGGTGGGCCGCGCAAGGACGACATTTGCTATGCCACGCAAAACCGTCAGGACGCGGTCAAGCAACTGGCCGACGAGTGCGACGTGGTGCTGGTGGTCGGCAGCCCGAACAGCTCCAACTCCAATCGCTTGCGCGAATTGGCGGAACGCATGTCCACTCCGGCCTACCTGATCGACGGTGCCGAAGACCTGCAAAAGAGCTGGTTCGACGGTGTCGAGCATATCGGCATCACCGCTGGCGCCTCTGCCCCGGAAGTCCTGGTGCGCGGCGTGATCCAGCAGTTGCAGGCCTGGGGGGCTACCGGTGCCGATGAACTGGCCGGTCGCGAGGAGAACATCACGTTCTCGATGCCTAAAGAACTGCGCGTTCGCTCGTTGCTCTGAATTTATTCCTTTCTTTGCATAACGCCTGCTCAGCCTTGTCGTTGCGCAGGCTGACGCGACCGGTCCGTGCCAACACCACTTGATGTTGGCTCACCGGGTCGCGAACGGCGCAAATGTGCAATGTCCCTCCAAACAGTGGCTCGCCCTGACCTCTGAAGCGTATTGAGCTTTCGACCGTACCGTTCCCCACAATCGACACTCGTGCGCCGCTCTGGCGTTCGGCCAGCAGTGGATTGTCGCTGTCCATTTCCCCCTTGCCGCTGATATCCAGAATCATCCGCCAGCCTTGGCTCCAGTCGCCATTGATGCCGTGAATCACCACGGCCTGGTTGCGGACGATGGCTTCAGTCCGGGCGGTGCGAATACCGCTGGATAGAGCCTGTGCCGCTTGCTCTCTTTGGTTCGACTCGATGAGTGCTCCGTATGTCGGGCTGACCAAATGCAGAACAATTCCCGTAATTGCCAGTCCCATGAGCAGTTCGATCAGGCTGAAGCCTTGTTGCCGCATGACATATCCCTCCGTGGCGTGCTGTGGCTCGCGCAATCCCTGCGCGAGAAATGCCAACGCAAACGCACCGCATCGCTCGAATGTTGTGCCGCGTAAGGGCAGGTATAGCTGAAGGAAACAGAAGGCCCCGATGGATCATCCTACAAAAGGTTTCACGCTGATCGAGTTGCTGGTCGCGCTCGCGATCCTTCTGATTTTGCTGACTCTGGCTGTTCCGGCGTTTACCCGCTCGACGCAAACAACCAGGGCTGATACTGAAATCGCTGACCTGCGACGAGCCCTGAGTTTTGCCCGGCTCGAAGCCATCGATCGGGGCAACACCACACGGGTGCGCCCGACGGCCGGTGGGGATGCCTGGAGCGGGGAGCTGGCGGTTTACGACGGTACGGGCGCTTTGGCCAATGTATTGCGGGTTGTTCCGGCGATGAGCAGCAGCGCAACTCTGGCGCTAACCTCAGGCCTGACTTTCATCGATTTCAACAGTATGGGCGGATTGTCATCACCGTCCTCAGAGGTGGTGATCAGCTATGGGCGGGGAGCACAAGGCAGGACGCTGACGGTGTGTTTGAACGGACGAATTCTATTGGGTGGAAATTGCGGATGAAAGCAGGGAGCAAGCGCACGCAAGAGGGCATGACGCTGATCGAAGTCCTGGTGGCGTTAGTCATTCTGGGAGTGGGGTTGCTGGGGGCAGCGGCGTTTCAGCTCAATGCGTTGAAATACACGGACAGCGCGCGCATGACCAGTCAGGCCAGTTTTATCGCCTACGACCTGATGGACCGCATTCGCGCCAACGCCGCTGCGGATTACACGATTGCGCCGCCGGCTTCGGGCAATCCGGACGTTACCCGGGATCAGGACCTGTTTGATTTCAACGCCAGCATTGTCAGTTCACTCGGTGCCTCCGCGACGGGCAGTGTCACCGTCAATCAGAAGGTGTACACCATCACGATAACCTGGGACGACTCACGGGCTGCGAAGGCCGCCGACTCGCGGCGCAGCTTCGTCCTGACCAGTCGCACGGCCATTGATCCGGTGGTGACCCCGTGAGTCGCCGCAGCAAGGGGTTTGGCCTGGTCGAGCTGCTGATCGCCATGGCTTTGAGCCTGGTTGTGGTGCTGGGCGTGGTACAGGTTTTTATCGCAGCCAAGAACACTTATCTCAGCCAGAACGCGGCCGCGAACATGCAGGAGGACGCACGTTTCGTGTTGAGCAAAATGATTCAGGAAGTCCGCATGGTCGGGATGTTCGGTTGTCTGGAAACGATCACCGATTCAAGTGAGAAAGGTGATTTCCATGCCAGTCAGCTAGCACCGATCCGTTGGGACAACGGCGGCCGCAAGTTGACGCTGGTTACGGCGGATGTCGGCGGCAATGGCGGCAAGCCGGACTGGACCGTGCTTTCCGATTGTCGAACCAATTCGACGGCCTACAGTGAAGGTCGGACGCCAGTGGCAGGGCAACTGGCCTTTCCGATCCGGCGGCTGATTTACAGCTTCAGCAACAACCAACTGCTGATGAAAGGCGGGGCCGCAGCAGACCAGGTATTGGTGGACAACGTCAGCGCTTTCGACGTGAGCTTCGGCCTGGCCAGTACAGCCACTGATCTGGCTGCCTCGCGCTACAGTAGCAACCCGCCGGACCCCGCGCTGATTCGTAGCGTTCGCCTGAGCCTGACCCTCTTCGATCCGAATCACCGGGTGAGCGATCAAACCTTCAACGTGGTTGCCGCTCTGCGCAACCGCTTGCCATGAGAGGGTGCCAATGAGTCGGTCTCCCATGACGTGTGATACCCAGCGCGGCATGGCACTGTTGGTCAGTCTGGTGTTCCTGCTCTTGCTGACGTTGATTGGTCTTTCATCGATGCAGAGCGCTACCCTGCAGGAAAAAATGGCCGGTGGCGTCGCCTTGCGCAATCAGTCGTTCCAGAGTGCCGAAGCCGCATTGCGGGTGGGCGAGAGTGCCGTGCGGCGGGACAGTTATGCGTTACCTGTTTGTAGCGGCATCGTTCAATGCGCACCACCGTCCGAGTCTTCGACTATTACCGCTGCCGGTTTCAACGCCTCTTCAGGCGTGACCTGGGTTGCATCGGGCAAGGGCTTTTATGGCGTGCAAAATATCGGTGTCAGCCGAAATGCGGTGAATGTGCCCATCAATACCCCGGCGACCTTGTATCGGGTAACGGCGGTCGGCATCGCAGGGCATTCGCGCAGTGTGGTGGAGAGCATCTATGCGAAGTACTGAGCGACCTGTCAGGTTATGGTCACAACTGATCTATGTCGTAGTCGCGCTTGACCTGTCGATGTCGGCGCACGCTGCCACGTCAGCGGATTCGCCAGCGCTGAACCGGCCAACCTGTCTGGCCAATGGCAACTGGTACGGTTTTTACCACAGCAATCAGGGGTTGAAAGCCGTCTGCCTGAAGCTGCCGGAGGCGATCAGCGTTAAGATGCTCGACAGCAACGCCGATGGCGTGGTCGACAACAGCGACACGCTATCCGATGGCGTGATCTTTATCGGCGAGCATTCGACCCAGGACGCCAGCGACAATGGCGGGGGCGTGAACGATTCCACTGGCGACGGTACTGCGGGGATGGAAAAATCCGGCGGCAGCCGTCGCATCATGTGGCGACAAGTACAGTGAGTGAGAATTGAGGCATGCGTAGTTCCAACCGCGGTTTTACCCTGATCGAAATCATGATCGTGATTGCGATCATCGGTATTGTCATGACCATTGCTGCCCCGAGTTTCACCGAGTACCTGAACAAGGGCCGTCGCGCAGAAGTGGCCGGTCTGCTCTCGGAGCAGACGCAGCTCCTGGAGCGCTTCTACTCGCAGAAAAATGCCTACACCGATGCGCCGGGCCTCAGTGCCGGCAATGATTACTACAGCATCACACCGACCCTGACCGACCAGACCTTTCTGCTGACGGCGGTGCGCAAGGCTGACTCGAGCATGGCCGCCGACAAGTGCGGTGATCTGACCATCACCAACACCGGTGTGCTCGGTATGGTCAACGCGAAATCCGGCCTGACCAGCAAAGACTGCTGGGGGCGCTGAGTTTCTTTTTCGGGTGCCTTTTGTACCCTCTGTCTATTTAACGATTGGATCAGAACATGACCAGGCAACAGCAAGTGGTGATTGTCGGCGGTGGGGTGATTGGATTGCTGACGGCCTTCAATCTCGCCTCCGAAGTGCAAAGCGTTGTGCTGCTGGATCGCTCGAGCGTCGGCCAGGAGTCGTCCTGGGCCGGTGGCGGCATCGTTTCGCCGCTTTACCCGTGGCGCTACAGCCCAGCGGTCACCGCGTTGGCTCACTGGTCCCAGGACTTCTACCCGCAACTGGGCGAGCGCTTGTTTGCCGCCACCGGTGTTGATCCTGAAGTGCACACCACTGGTCTGTACTGGCTGGATCTGGATGACGAGGCTGAAGCGCTGGCATGGGCCGCCCGGGAAAATCGTCCGTTGAGTGCGGTGGATATTTCGGCGGCCCATGACGCCGTGCCGGTGCTGGGCAGCGGTTTTTCCCGGGCGATCTACATGGCCAACGTCGCCAACGTGCGTAATCCGCGTCTG
Source organism: Pseudomonas sp. P4_C3 (assembly GCF_056402075.1). NCBI lineage: Bacteria > Pseudomonadati > Pseudomonadota > Gammaproteobacteria > Pseudomonadales > Pseudomonadaceae > Pseudomonas > Pseudomonas sp. P4_C3. Next base: position 18,158 of record NZ_JBFUIC010000041.1, on the reverse strand, counting down.
GTGAAGTCACTCAAGGCCGCGTTGCTGGCGCTGCCGAACGTGACGATTCATGAGCAGTGCGAAGTCAGCGGGTTTGTTCGTGACGGCAATAAAGTGGTCGGCGTACAGACCTCCACTGGTACTGTCCTGGGCGATCAAGTCGTCCTGACGGCGGGGGCCTGGAGCGGTGATTTGCTCAAGCTTCTTGATCTGACGCTGCCGGTCGAGCCGGTGAAAGGGCAGATGATTCTCTACAAGTGTGCGGCGGATTTCCTGCCGAGCATGGTCCTGGCCAAGGGCCGTTATGCGATTCCCCGGCGCGACGGGCACATACTGATCGGCAGTACGCTGGAGCATGAAGGCTTTGACAAGACGCCGACCGGGTCGGCACTGGAAAGCCTGAAGGCGTCCGCGGTGGAATTGATCCCGGCGCTGGTCGATGCTGAAGTGGTGGGGCATTGGGCCGGATTGCGCCCGGGATCACCCGAGGGCATTCCTTATATCGGCCCTGTGCCGGGGTTTGACGGGCTCTGGCTCAACTGCGGGCATTACCGTAACGGGCTGGTGTTGGCGCCAGCGTCATGCCAGTTGTTTGCCGATGTGATGCTGGGCCGGGCGCCGATTATTGATCCGGCGCCTTATGCGCCTGCCGGAAGACTTTGAAGCAAGCACAAAAGATCGCAGCCTGCGGCAGCTCCTGCAGAATGTACGCTCCCAGGTAGGAGCTGCCGCAGGCTGCGATCTTTTTAAAGCATCAATCCAATCCCAACTTCTTGAGCCTGTAACGCATCGACCTGAATGACAGATTCAACCGCTGAGCCGCCGCCGTGCGGTTCCAGCGGGTTTCCTCCAGGGCCTGGAGCAGCAGTTGGCGTTCGACGTTTTCCAGGTAGGTTTCCAGATTGTCGATCCGGGTCAGGTCCGGCACGCCACCTTCAGCCCCGCAGTTGCCTTCAGCCAGGCGCAGGTCGCCGGCTTCGATCTGTTTGTTCTCACACAGTGTGTGCGCCCGTTCGAGCATGTTTTCCAGTTCCCGCACATTGCCCGGGAAGCGATAGCTTTTCAGCGCATCGAGGGCCTGGGGGTGGAGTCTCGTTGCAGGTTGGCCGGTATCGGCGGCCAGGCGCTTGAGTATGTGGCTGGCCAGCATTTCGATGTCATCGCGACGCTCGCGCAAGGGCGGCACCGGGAGTTCGATCACGTTCAAGCGGTAGTAAAGATCATGACGAAATCGTCCGGCGGCAACTTCGGCGCCAAGGTCCTTGTGCGTGGCGCAGAGAATGCGCACATCCACCGCCACTTCCTGCTGCCCGCCGACGCTGCGTACGGCTTTCTCCTGAATCGCGCGCAGCAGTTTGACTTGCATTGTCAGCGGCAGGTCAGCCACTTCGTCGAGGAGCAGCGTGCCGCCGTGAGCTGTCTGGAACAGGCCGGGTTTGTCTTCGATGGCGCCGCTGAAACTACCTTTGCGATGGCCGAAAAACTCACTCTCCAACAGTTCCGAAGGAATCGCCGCGCAGTTGATCGCAATGAATGGCTGATTGGCGCGGGGGCTTTGATCGTGGATCAGGCGTGCGACCAACTCCTTGCCGCTGCCGGATTCTCCGCTGATGTATACCGTCGCATGGCTGCTGGCCAGTTTGGTGATGTGTTTACGCAGGTTGCGCATGGGTAATGAGTCGCCCAACAAACATCGATTGATGCCAGCCCCGCGGGCAGGAACCAGCAGGGCGCTGGTGACCAGTTCACGCAGGCGCGTAAGGTCCACCGGTTTGGTCAGGAAGTCGAATGCCCCGGCCTTGAGCACATTGATCGCGGTTTCGAGACTGGCATAGGCAGTGATCATTGCCACCTGGACCTGAGGGTGGCTTTGCTGGATGTGCTGCACCAGCTCCAGGCCGGTACCGTCCGGCAACTGCATGTCGGTCAGGCATAGATCGAAGGTTTCGCGTTTGAGCAGGGATTGCGCTTCGCCGACGTTGCGGGCGTTGAACGTCTCCAGTTTCATCCTTCCCAGGGTGATTTCCAAGAGTTCGCGAATGTCTGGTTCGTCATCGACGATCAAGACTTTTTGTCGTGGTCTCGTGTTCAACGTGGGGTTCGTCCGTGAGCATAGGTCATGCAAAAGCAGCCGTCTTCCTGGCGTGCTTTGAAGTCTAGGCGGGACAGAATGCTTTCGCCCGGCTGGCCGGACAGATAAAGCCCCAGGCCTTTGATATGGCGGGCTGGGGCTTCATTATCGAGTATTTCCAGTGATTTCAGGTCGAGCCGTAGCGGCGACATTTGCTCGCGGCGCTGCAGGTGCAGGACGTTTTCGATTACCCGGTTCATTCGCAGAGAGTGATCTTGAATAATCTGCGTCAGACGTCGATCGATGCCTTTCAGTTCCTTGGGGGCGCGCGATAGTTCTCAATCGGTCGCCATTTCGGGTGAGGTGTCAGCGGCCTCTGGAGCCCTTGTCTTGCTCGAGATGAGCCTGGCTGCAATACCATTGCTGGTCGAGGCTCAGCGCACGGTCACGGGGCAGGTGAACGCCGCAATGGGCGCAACGGACCATTGGCGCCGCTTCCCGTTCGGCAGGGGGCTTGGGGGTGGAGGCCTGCCCCTTGAATTTGCGCCAGAACCATACTGCAGCGGCAATCAGGGCGATCCAGAACAATAAACGAAGCATGGTGAGCTGCTTTTCGACTGATGATCCGGCAGTTTAGCCAAGGACCTGTCAGGCGCACAGTGTAACAAGCGCTTGAAAAAGGGAGACTTGAAAAAGTCTCCCTTTTTTACACAACACCAAGGTGTCAGTCGAACACGCCGAATGTCATGTGGCTGAACCACGAACGGTCGCTGTCGTTGCCTTGCGCTTCGTGATTTTCTTCTTCGACCGCTTCGCCATTGTCGTCTTTAGGTTTGAGCTCGCTCGGGATCGCGTCCTTGGCGTCCTGGAACTGCCTCTGCACGTCCTGGTTGGCGCGGGTTTCGCCCGGTGGCAGCGGTGGACGAGACTCGATCAGGCCCAGGGTCGCCTTGCTCAGCCAGGAACGGTTGTCGGCTTCGGCCACGGTCGGCACGAACTGACCGTCCACCAGCGTCGGGTGGTTCGGGTAGTTGAGCTTCAGGGTTTCCAGGCTGGTGGCAGCCAGTTCGTCCAGATGCAGGCGCTGGTAGGCTTCGGTCATCACCGCCAGGCCGTCGCCGACCGAAGGGGTTTCCTGGAAGTTTTCCACCACGTAACGACCGCGGTTCGCGGCGGCGACATAGGCCTGACGGGTCAGGTAGTAGTCGGCCACGTGAATTTCGTAGGCCGCCAGCAGGTTGCGCAGATAAATCATGCGCTGCTTGGCGTCTGGCGCGTAGCGGCTGTTCGGGAAGCGGCTGGTCAGCTGGGCGAACTCGTTGTAGGAGTCGCGGGCGGCGCCCGGGTCACGCTTGGTCATGTCCAGCGGCAGGAAGCGCGCCAGCAGGCCGACGTCCTGGTCGAAAGAAGTCAGGCCCTTGAGGTAGTAGGCGTAATCGACGTTCGGATGCTGTGGGTGCAGACGAATGAAGCGCTCCGCAGCGGACTTGGCCGCTTCTGGCTCGGTGTTCTTGTAGTTGGCGTAGATGAGTTCGAGTTGCGCCTGATCGGCATAACGACCGAACGGATAACGCGATTCCAGAGCCTTCAGCTTGGCAATGGCACTGGTGTAGCTACTGTTGTCCAGGTCGTTTTGAGCCTGTTGGTACAGCTCGACTTCACTGAGGTTTTCGTCTACGACTTCCTTCGATGAGCAAGCAGCGGTCAATGCGAGGATGGCGATCAGCAGCAGGTGTTTCACTTGCATGGCGGCTTGCGTCCCTATGACGGCCGCTGTCTTGGGCGTGGCCGTCCTGTTATGATGAACGCCCCGTTGAATAGCCTCGGGGCAAAAGACGCCGTATTTAACCACAAGCGCGCAGCCGAAACCAAAGGCTGTGCCGACGCCTAGTCTGAGCATGTCCGATAAAATTGAACTTCGCGCAGAGGTGCCGTCCGAATTGGGCGGCCAACGCCTCGATCAAGTCGCCGCACAATTATTCGCTGAGCACTCGCGCTCGCGCCTTTCCGCCTGGATCAAAGACGGCCGCCTGACTGTGGATGGGGCGGTTATCCGCCCGCGAGACATCGTCCATGGCGGCGCCATCCTTGAGTTGACTGCCGAGCAGGAAGCTCAGGGCGAATGGGTCGCTCAAGATATTGCCCTGGACATCGTCTACGAAGACGACGACATCCTGGTGATCAACAAGCCTGCGGGCCTGGTGGTACACCCGGCTGCCGGTCATGCCGATGGCACCCTGCTCAACGCCTTGCTGCACCACGTGCCGGACATCATCAATGTGCCCCGCGCCGGTATCGTGCATCGCCTGGACAAGGACACCACCGGTCTGATGGTGGTGGCCAAGACCATTCAAGCGCAGACGCAGTTGGTGACACAGTTGCAGAGCCGTAGCGTCAGCCGGATCTACGAGTGCATCGTGATCGGTGTAGTGACCGCTGGCGGCAAGATCAACGCGCCGATCGGTCGTCACGGCCAGCAGCGCCAGCGCATGGCCGTGATGGAAGGTGGCAAGCAAGCCGTCAGCCATTACCGCGTGCTAGAGCGTTTCCGCTCCCACACCCACGTGCGGGTGAAGCTGGAAACCGGCCGTACGCACCAGATTCGCGTGCACATGGCGCACATCAACTACCCGTTGGTCGGAGATCCCGCCTACGGTGGTCGTTTCCGTATTCCGCCGGCAGCCAACCCAACCATGGTCGAATCCCTGAAAAACTTCCCGCGTCAGGCGCTGCATGCGCGTTTCCTGGAACTGGATCATCCGACCACCGGTAAGCGCATGAGCTGGGAATCGCCGTTGCCGGAAGACTTCGTCTGGCTGCTGACCCTGCTCAAGCAAGACCGCGAGGCGTTCATCGGATGAGTGACTGGCTGATTCCTGACTGGCCCGCGCCGGCCGGGGTCAAAGCCTGTGTAACCACCCGTGCGGGCGGCGTCAGTGTGGCGCCGTTCGACAGCCTCAACCTCGGCGATCACGTCGACGACAGCCCTGAAGCTGTTGCCGAGAATCGCCGTCGCCTTACCGATCATTTCTCCATGCAACCGGCCTGGCTGCAGCAGGTCCACGGCATCGTCGTGGCCCATGCCGATCCGGGCCGGGTGGACACTGCCGATGCCAGTTGGACGTCGACACCCGGTATCGCCTGTGCGGCGATGACTGCTGACTGCCTGCCAGCATTGTTTTGCGACCGCGCCGGCACTCGAGTCGCAGCGGCTCATGCCGGTTGGCGCGGGTTGGCGGCGGGTGTGCTGGAAGCCACGCTCGACAGTCTGGCTGTACCTCCTGCCGATGTGTTGGTGTGGCTGGGTCCGGCCATTGGTCCGAAAGCCTTTGAGGTTGGCCCGGAGGTACGCGAAACCTTCGTGACACAGTTGCCGCAAGCGGCTGAGGCTTTTGTGCCAAGCGTAAACGCCGGCAAGTTCATGGCCGACATCTATATGCTGGCCCGCTTGCGTCTGGCGGTTCGCGGTGTCACTGCAGTCTATGGTGGCGGATTCTGCACAGTAACCGATCCGCGCTTCTTCTCTTACCGGCGAAATCCTCGTACCGGTCGATTTGCTTCCTTGATCTGGCTCGAACGCTAGACTTGCCTGACCYGCATCAACGTCACGACGCTTGAAACTCCCAGAATCGACCACATCTATTGTGCTATCTGGCAGGTTTCTTCATTCAGGATGTTTTATAGGTCCGGCCTGCTCAAAAGGAAGGTGACCCATGCGTATAGACCGTTTAACCAGCAAATTGCAGTTAGCGTTGTCCGATGCCCAATCCCTGGCTGTCGGCCACGATCATCCGGCCATTGAGCCGGCGCACTTGATGCAAGCCTTGCTCGAACAGCAGGGCGGCTCGATCAAACCCCTGCTGATGCAGGTGGGCTTCGACGTCAACAGCCTGCGTAAAGAGTTGACCAAAGAGCTCGACCAGCTACCGAAAATCCAGAACCCGACCGGCGACGTGAACATGTCGCAGGATCTGGCGCGCCTGCTCAATCAGGCCGATCGTCTGGCCCAGCAGAAGGGCGACCAGTTCATCTCCAGCGAACTGGTGCTGCTCGCCGCCATGGACGAGAACAGCAAGCTCGGAAAACTGTTGCTCGGTCAGGGTGTGAGCAAGAAAGCCCTGGAGAACGCAATCAACAACCTGCGTGGTGGCGAGGCGGTCAACGACCCGAACCACGAAGAGGCGCGCCAGGCCCTGGATAAATACACCGTCGACCTGACCAAGCGCGCCGAAGACGGCAAACTCGATCCGGTGATCGGCCGTGACGATGAAATTCGCCGGACCATCCAGGTGCTGCAACGTCGGACCAAGAACAACCCGGTGCTGATCGGTGAGCCTGGCGTGGGTAAGACCGCCATCGCCGAAGGCCTGGCCCAGCGCATCATCAACGGCGAAGTGCCGGACGGCCTCAAGGGTAAGCGCCTGCTGTCCCTGGACATGGGGGCGCTGATCGCTGGTGCCAAGTATCGCGGCGAGTTCGAAGAGCGCCTCAAAGCATTGCTCAATGAACTGTCGAAGCAGGAAGGGCAGATCATGCTGTTCATCGACGAGCTGCATACCATGGTCGGTGCCGGTAAAGGCGAAGGCTCGATGGATGCGGGCAACATGCTCAAGCCGGCCCTGGCCCGTGGTGAGCTGCACTGCGTGGGCGCCACCACGCTCAACGAGTACCGCCAATACATAGAGAAGGACGCCGCTCTCGAGCGACGTTTCCAGAAAGTGCTGGTGGACGAGCCGAGCGAAGAAGACACCATCGCCATCCTGCGTGGCCTCAAGGAGCGTTATGAGGTTCACCACAAGGTGGCGATTACCGACGGCGCGATCATTGCCGCGGCCAAGCTCAGCCATCGCTACATCACGGACCGGCAGTTGCCGGACAAGGCCATCGACCTGATCGATGAAGCCGCCAGCCGCATCCGCATGGAGATCGACTCCAAGCCGGAAGTGCTGGACCGTCTGGAGCGTCGCCTGATTCAGCTGAAGGTGGAATCCCAGGCGCTGAAGAAAGAAAGCGACGACGCGGCGAAGAAGCGTCTGGAAAAATTGCAGGAAGAAATCGCTCGGCATGAGCGTGAGTACTCGGATCTGGAAGAAATCTGGAATTCGGAGAAAGCCGAGGTTCAGGGGTCGGCGCAGATCCAGCAGAAAATCGAACAGTCCCGTCAGGAACTGGAAGCAGCCCGCCGTAAAGGCGACCTGAACCGCATGGCCGAGTTGCAGTACGGGGTGATCCCGGATCTGGAACGCAGCCTGCAAATGGTCGACCAGCATGGCAAAGCCGAAAACCAGTTGCTGCGCAGCAAGGTGACTGAAGAGGAGATCGCCGAAGTCGTTTCGAAGTGGACCGGTATTCCGGTGTCGAAGATGCTCGAAGGCGAGCGCGAAAAGCTGATGAAAATGGAAAGCCTGTTGCACCAGCGTGTGATCGGCCAGGACGAAGCGGTGGTGGCGGTTTCCAACGCTGTGCGGCGTTCGCGCGCCGGGTTGTCCGACCCGAATCGCCCGAGCGGCTCGTTCATGTTCCTCGGCCCGACCGGTGTCGGAAAAACCGAGCTGTGCAAGGCGCTGGCCGAATTCCTCTTCGATACCGAAGAGGCGATGGTGCGGATCGACATGTCCGAGTTCATGGAGAAACATTCCGTGGCTCGCTTGATCGGTGCGCCACCGGGCTATGTGGGGTATGAAGAGGGCGGTTACCTGACCGAGGCCGTACGTCGCAAGCCGTATTCGGTGATCCTCATGGACGAAGTCGAGAAGGCGCACCCGGATGTGTTCAACATCCTGCTGCAAGTGCTCGAAGACGGTCGTCTGACCGACAGCCATGGCCGCACGGTGGATTTCAAGAACACCGTGATTGTCATGACCTCCAACCTGGGGTCGGTACAGATCCAGGAACTGGTCGGTGACCGTGAGGCGCAGCGTGCAGCGGTGATGGACGCGATTTCCAGCCACTTCCGGCCGGAGTTCATCAACCGGGTCGACGAAGTGGTGATCTTCGAGCCATTGGCGCGGGATCAGATCGCCGGCATTACCGAGATCCAGTTGGGTCGTCTGCGCAGCCGTCTGACCGAGCGGGAGCTGAAGCTTGAGCTTAGCCCTGAGGCGATGGACAAGCTGATCGCGGTCGGTTACGACCCGGTGTATGGCGCACGGCCGCTCAAGCGCGCTATCCAGCGCTGGATCGAGAACCCGTTGGCGCAGCTGATCCTGTCCGGTCGATTCATGCCGGGCGATACCGCTCACGGTGTGTTGGAAAACGACGAAATCGTCTTCGTCTGATCCATAACCGCGGCAAAATCGAAAAGGCCTCGCATAACGAGGCCTTTTTTTCGTTAGGCTGTTGAACTCAAAGGAAAAGGCTTGTAAAGTGCGCCCCGCAGTAAGTCACCCGCCAGGGTTTCCGCTCCCCAAGCAGGAATCCAAAATAAGTTGCAAATCATTAACTTGAAAGCAATTTAGGGGGTTGACAGAGGTGCTGAAGATTGTAGAATAGCGCGCCTCAGACACACGAACGCAGCGATGCGGACGGGTCGAAGAGAACGCTGTAAAGCTTCAAAGTTGTAAATTGAAATGTGTAGTTCCGTGATAGCTCAGTCGGTAGAGCAAATGACTGTTAATCATTGGGTCCCAGGTTCGAGTCCTGGTCACGGAGCCAATTTCAAACCGGGGTATAGCGCAGTCCGGTAGCGCGCCTGCTTTGGGAGCAGGATGTCAGGAGTTCGAATCCCCTTACCCCGACCATTTTTGGGTCGTTAGCTCAGTTGGTAGAGCAGTTGGCTTTTAACCAATTGGTCGTAGGTTCGAATCCCACACGACCCACCATTTTTGAAACCAGTTAGCGCTGGAATCGAATCTTAAGATCAGAGGCCAAAAGCGCTGATCGAAGAAGGCGCCTTTCAAAGGTGCCTTTTTTTTACCGGGGTATAGCGCAGTCCGGTAGCGCGCCTGCTTTGGGAGCAGGATGTCAGGAGTTCGAATCCCCTTACCCCGACCATATTAAAAATCCTCGTATCGAAAGATACGGGGATTTTTTTTGCCCGCGAAAATCTTGGGCGTGCCGCAAAACCCTGTGGGAGCGAGCTTGCTCGCGATGACGGTGTATCAGGCGACATTGATATCGACAGAAAGGACGCCATCGCGAGCAAGCTCGCTCCCACAGGTTTACATCAGTGCAGCTTGAGCCGTGGCTCAGTCCCGCGCCCGATCTTGCTCCCCAGCATCAGCATTGCCGTGCGGAACGGCCCGTACAGCGCCATCTGGTGCATGCGGTACAGCGACACGTAGAACATCCGCGCCAGCCAGCCTTCGAGCATCACGCTGCCGGTGAGGTTGCCCATCAAGTTACCCACAGCCGAAAAACGCGACAGCGAGATCAGCGAGCCGTAGTCGGTGTACTTGTACTCCGGCAGCGCCTTGCCTTCGATGCGCAGTTTCAGCGATTTGGCCAGCAACGAAGCCTGTTGGTGCGCGGCCTGGGCACGTGGCGGAACATTGCGGTCGCTGCCTGGTTGCGGGCAGGCGGCGCAGTCACCGAAGGCGAAGATGTTCTCGTCACGGGTGGTCTGCAGGGTCGGCAGCACTTGCAGCTGATTGATGCGGTTGGTTTCCAGGCCATCGATGTCCTTGAGGAAACCCGGTGCGCGAATCCCCGCCGCCCAGACCTTCAGGCTAGCGTTGATCACTTTGCCGTCGGCGGTGATCAGGCTGTCGGCCGTCACTTCGCTGACCGCAGCATTGGTCATGACGTTGACCCCGAGTTTCTCCAGGGTTTTATGCACAGGTCCGCCAATCCGCTCCGGCAGCGCCGGCAGCACCCGTGGCCCGGCTTCGATCAGGGTGATGTGCATGTTTTCCGGTTTGATCCGGTCCAGGCCATAGGCTGCCAATTCATGGGCGGCGTTGTGCAGTTCGGCGGCCAGCTCGACTCCGGTGGCACCGGCGCCGACGATGGCCACGCTGATTTGCTCGATCGTGTCGGTCTGACCGGCGTGAGCGCGCAAATAGTGATTGAGCAATTGCTGGTGGAAGCGCTCGGCCTGTTTGCGGGTGTCGAGGAACAGGCAGTGTTGCGCCGCGCCCTGGGTGCCGAAATCGTTGGTGGTACTGCCGACTGAGATCACCAGCGAGTCGTAAGGCACTTCGCGGGCCGGCACCAGCTCCACACCAGCTTCGTCATAGGTGGCGGCCAGCTGGATTTTTTTCTTCGCGCGATCGAGCCCGCTCATGCGCCCCAGCTGGAACTCGAAGTGGTTCCATTTGGCCTGGGCGACATAGTTGAGTTCATCTTCGGAAGAGTTCAGGGAACCGGCCGCCACTTCGTGCAACAACGGTTTCCAGATGTGGGTCAGGTTCGCGTCGACCAGCATCACGCTGGCTGTGCCGCGCTTGCCCAGAGTCTTACCCAGACGGGTAGCCAACTCCAGACCGCCGGCGCCGCCGCCGACAATGACAATACGATGGGACATGGGGATAACTCGCAAGGCTAAAGGAAATCGGTGCAATTACCCGAGCGAGCGCGAGGCTGCTCATAGCGTCAGGTAACTGATAAGTCGGCTCAACAAGCCCAGACCAATGGTCACTGCCAAGACCAGTACAAGGAGCATCCACGGCCGGAAAGGCCGGCGCTCGACTTGGTGCTGGGACAACTGCAGGTACTCTTCGACATGCTTTTGGTCGTCGGGGTTCAGGCGGCTGGTCATATCGGGCCTCGTCAGGGGTAGACGTTGCTGAATGTGTAGAAGCTACAGGGAAAATATTCAGCTGTGAACGCAGCTTAGCTGCTGACCGGAGAAAGGCTCGAGGCTCACAGACTGATCCCGACATCAAAAACAATGCTGCGCCCCAGGTTGCTGCGCAAGAAGTCCGGCGCATCCGGGTGAGCGAACAGCACGCGGGCGAATGTCGGCCCAACCAATGACAGCGAACGCCAGCCCTGTCGCAGGTATTCGGTCGGCGGCGGAAAATGGCTGTTGAGGTCCAACACTTCGCGTTTGAGGCTGGCGAAGGCAATGATGTCCAGCTCACCCAGATCCATGCCGCGTTCTTTGTAGTTGTGCGCTTTTTTGCGCAAAGTCGGCGCCAATCGCAGCAAGAACTCGTTGGCGGGGATACGTCGTGGCTTGGCCTCGCGGCGCACCAGTTGACTCAGGGAAAACGCGCTACGTCGGCGTTGCAGTTCGTCGCGCCATTCATCGTTGAGGCGCCGGCCCTCGTCGAGCACGAAGAACACCTCGAAACTGGCATCGCGAAACAACACATCCGGCGGCTCCCCGGCGGGGGCGAATTCATCGGCACGATAGGGAATGTTCAAGCCTTGCAGCAGGCGCTGGCAGACCCAACGCTCACGCTCCCATTTGCGGGCATTGGACAGAAATGCGTTGGCTTGCTCGGCCGCGATGGTCAGCAGGCGTAAATAATCTGAGTCATCCATAGGCCCAAGCTTAGCGTTCAAATGTGATCGCAAAGAAGACAATTTGTCGGAGAGGCTCAATGCCTTCCGTTCCCATGCCCGTTCCAGGGCCCTGCACAAAACGGATAGTGATCTGCGCTCACTGGCTATTGCCACGTATCGGGCGGCTCTACCCTCGGCTGTACGGACGTAAGCCGTGTTACCGCCGCTCTAAAAAAACAACAACAAGAGATATATGCCATGCGCAAGATCGACGTACATGAGGTTATCGACAACGCTCGCTTCAACCGCTTTCACTGGATGGTGCTGTTCTGGTGTGCCCTGATCATCATCTTCGACGGTTACGATCTGGTGATCTACGGCGTGGTCTTGCCGATGCTGATGAAAGAGTGGGGGCTCAGTCCTCTGCAAGCGGGTGCACTGGGTAGCTATGCACTGTTCGGCATGATGTTCGGCGCGCTGTTCTTCGGACCGCTGTCGGACAGGATCGGCCGCAAGAAGGCCATCACGATCTGCGTGATGCTCTTCAGTGGTTTCACCGTGCTCAACGGATTCGCCCGCAACCCCACGGAGTTCGGACTGTGTCGCTTCATTGCCGGGCTCGGCATTGGCGGCGTGATGCCTAACGTCGTGGCACTGATGAACGAGTACGCGCCGAAAAAAATCCGCAGCACTCTGGTCGCGATCATGTTCAGCGGTTACTCGGTGGGCGGCATGCTGTCCGCTGGGCTGGGCATTGTGCTGATCCCGAGTTTCGGCTGGCAGTCGGTGTTTTACGTGGCGGTCCTGCCGTTGCTGTTGTTGCCACTGATCATGTATTTCCTGCCCGAATCGGTGGGCTACATGTTGCGTCAGGGGCGCAATGAAGAGGCGCGCATTATTCTCCAGCGGATTGATCCGGCCTACGTTGCACAAACGTCTGATCAATTGCACATGGCCGAAGTGAAAGGCACGGGCACACCGGTGTTGCAGTTGTTCCGTGAAGGTCGTGCGCTGCGCACGCTGATGCTCTGGCTGGCGTTTTTCTGCTGTCTGTTGATGGTGTACGCGCTGAGTTCCTGGCTGCCGAAACTGATGGCCAACGCCGGTTACAGCCTGGGTTCGAGCCTGTCGTTCCTGCTGGTGTTGAACTTCGGGGCGATTTTCGGCGCGGTCGGTGGCGGGGTGCTGGGCGACAAACTCAATCTGCCGCGGGTGCTGGCGGTGTTTTTCGCCATGGCGGCGGTGTCGATCACGCTGTTGGGCTTCAACAGCCCGATGCCGGTGTTGTACCTGCTGATCGCCATTGCGGGTGCCACCACCATTGGCTCGCAGATTCTTTTGTACGCCTGCGCCGCGCAGTTTTATTCCATGACGATTCGTTCAACCGGTCTGGGCTGGGCGTCGGGCATTGGGCGCAACGGGGCCATCGTCGGTCCGCTGCTGGGTGGTGCCTTGCTCGGGATCAGCTTGCCCTTGCAACTGAACTTCATGGCGTTTGCCTTGCCTGGTGCGGTGGCGGCCCTGGCCATGACCGTGTTCGCCATCAGCAGCCGACGTAGCGCTGCCGGCCTCAACCCAGCGTTGTCAGCGACCGGTGCCTGAATCATGAAAGCGTTTTTCCAGGACTTCTCGTTGTCAGCCGCCGTGGCTGGATTCATTGCCACGGTGATTTCCTATGCCGGCCCGTTGGTGATCATCTTTCAGGCGGCAGAAGCGGCTCATCTTTCGCGGGAAGTGTTGTCGTCCTGGATCTGGGCGATCTCCATTGGCAGCGCCGTGCTCGGTATCGGTTTGAGCCTGCGCTACCGCGTTCCGGTGATCATCGCCTGGTCGGCGCCGGGCTCGGCGTTGCTGGTGACGCTGTTGCCGGAAATTTCCATGGCAGAGGCGGTGGGGGCTTATCTGGTCAGCAGCCTGATCATTTTCGCGGTTGGCATCTCGGGCGCTTTCGACCGGATCATCAGCAAGCTGCCCGCAGCCATCGCGGCGGCGATGCTGGCGGGGATCCTGTTCAGTTTCGGCACCGGGTTGTTTGTGTCGATGCAGCACAAGCCCTTGCTGGTCCTGGCGATGTTTGCCTGCTACCTGATCTGCAAGCGGGTGATGCCGCGTTATGCGGTGATGATGGTGCTGCTGGTGGGGTGTTCGATCGCCGCGTTCAGCGGTGATTTGCATCGTGAAGCGCTGGTGATCGGCCTGGCTACGCCGGTGTGGATTACGCCCGAGTTCAGCCTGGGCGCGATCCTGAACATCGCCTTGCCGCTGGTGATGGTGGCGCTGACCGGTCAGTTCGTGCCCGGCATGGCGGTGCTGCGCGCCAGCGGTTATCCGACGCCGGCGAGCCCGATCATCGCCAGTAGCGCGCTGGGCACGGCATTGCTGGCGCCGTTTGGTTGCCATGGACTGAATCTGGCGGCGATCACCGCGGCGATCTGCACCGGTCGAGAATCCCACGAAGAACCTCGCAAACGCTACGTGGCCGGGGTGGTCGGCGGCCTGTGTTACCTGCTGTTGGGGATCTTCGGCGCCACGCTGGTCTCGCTGTTTTCCGCGTTCCCCAAAGAGCTGATCGCGGCGCTGGCCGGGCTGGCCTTGTTCGCCGCCATTGCCGGTGCGTTGACGGGCGCGATGGCGGTGCCGAGCGATCGTGAAGCCGCGCTGGTGACCTTTCTGGTCACGGCTTCGGGCATGTCGTTGTTCGGTTTGTCCGCGGCGTTCTGGGGGCTGATTTTCGGCATGGTCACCCATGTGCTGTTGAGCGCCCGTCGTTCCGTTCCCCATCGCAAATCCACTGCAACTGAAGTCCTTCAATCAGTCGATCAATAACAATAAGAGAAAAACGATGAAACAGATTCTCCCAACAACCGGTTCGGCGTTGTCCCTGGCTGTCGTCTCGAGTTTTTCCACAGGTGTGATGGCCGCTGAAAAAGGCTTTGTCGAAGACACCACCGCGACGTTGCAGGCGCGCAATTACTACTTCAGCCGCGACTATTCCGACATCGTTGGCGCCAACCAGCAATCGAAGGCTGAAGAGTGGGCCCAGGGTTTCATCCTCAACGTGAAGTCCGGATACACCCAGGGCACCGTCGGGTTTGGGATGGACGTCATCGGCTTGCTCGGCCTCAAGCTCGACAGCGCTCCGGACCGGACCAATACCGGTTTGCTGCCGGTGCAGGGCGACGGCCGCGCGGCGGATAACTACAGCCGCCTGGAAGGCGCGTTGAAGATGCGCTACTCCAAAACCGAGCTGAAAGTCGGTGAGTTGCAACCCAATCTGCCGGTGTTGGCATTCAGCGATATTCGCCTGTTGCCGCCGAGTTATCAGGGCGCAAGCATCACTTCCAACGAGATCAATGGCCTGACGCTACAGGGTGGCCACTTGAGTTCAACCAGCCTGCGCAACGAGGCTGGCGACGAAAAGATGCAAGCCATGCTCGGTCATGTGCCGCAGCGCCAGGTCAGCAGTGACGGTTTCAATTTTGCTGGCGCTGATTATGTCTTCAACGACAAGCGCAGCTCGGTCAGCGCCTGGTACGGGCAACTGGAAGACATCTATAACCAGCGCTTCCTGGGCCTCAAGCACAGCGAGCCGGTGGGCGACTGGATCCTCGGCGCCAACCTCGGTTACTACGATTCGCGCGAGGACGGCAAAAAACTGCTGGGCAACATCGACAACCAGGCGTTCTTCTCGTTGCTGTCGGCCAAGCGTGGCGGCCATACGTTTTACGTCGGCT
Source organism: Pseudomonas sp. P4_C3 (assembly GCF_056402075.1). NCBI lineage: Bacteria > Pseudomonadati > Pseudomonadota > Gammaproteobacteria > Pseudomonadales > Pseudomonadaceae > Pseudomonas > Pseudomonas sp. P4_C3. The sequence continues at coordinate 2,984 of NZ_JBFUIC010000041.1, read as the reverse complement.
ATCAGGGCATGTTCGGTGACAGTGCGTTCCCACGGGTGTTTGCCAACATCTCACCACTGGGCAACGAAGTGCCGACCTACGAGTTCGCCTTCACCGATGAGCGTTCCTGGCAGGCGCGCTACGACTACGACTTCGCGGCGCTCGGCGTACCGGGGCTGACCAGCACCGTGCGCTACATCAGCGGCAACAATGTCGATACTGGCAAGAGCTTTGAAGGCAAGGATCGCGAGCGTGACCTGGACATTGGCTATGTGCTGCAGAGCGGCAGCCTCAAAGGTTTGGGCATTCGCGTGCGCAATGCCATGGCGCGTTCAAACTACCGCAGTGATATCGACGAGAACCGCTTGATCCTCAGCTACACGTGGACCTTGCTGTGAGTCACTGATCACTGATCACTGATCACTGATCACTGATCACTGATCACAGGTTGCTGGTGCAATCACCGATGACGTTGTAGGTCACGCGGTGGGTCTGGCCCTGATGATCGACATACACCATGGTTGCCGGTACGACTCCGCACGCGGTCGCGGTGTCCGACACAGAAACCACGCTGGCGACGTCCAGTGGCTGCGCCGGGTTGTACAGGACCGCGAGGGGCTCGTTGTCAGCGGCCATGGCCGAGGTGGCGATGACGGTCAGCAACAGGCTGATCAACGTTTTCATGTTGGCGTGCTCCGTGTCGGTTCTGATGTCTGAATTTTAGTCTTTGCCACCGACGGATAAAGGGGCGAACGGTGTATGCAGCCTTACATAAAACGTAACAGTCATTGCCTGAGGGGGGCTTATGGATGTGCTTAACAACTTGCGCGTGTTCATCCGGGTGGTGGACTGCGCCAGTTTCACCGGGGCTGCCGATGCGCTGGATCTGTCGACCGCGCAGGTATCCCGATTGGTGGCGGATCTGGAGGAACATGTACAGGCGCGTCTGCTGCAACGCACCACGCGACGCTTGAGCCTGACCGACGCCGGCGAGCGCTTCCTGCTGCGCAGCCGGCAAATCGTCGAAGCCATGGATGAGGCGACGGCCGAGGCCCGTGGCGCTCATATCAATCCGGCCGGACGCCTGCGGGTGCACAGCATGAACGGCCTGGGTGTGCTGCTCACGCCGTTGATCGCCCGCTACAGCGAGCTTTATCCCGATGTGGTGTTCGAGCTGACCTTGTCGCAGCGCAATCCCGATCCGCTGGAGGAGGGGCACGATGTGGTGATTTCGATAGCGCCCGAACTGGCCGACTCGCAAATGGTTGCGCAAGCCATCGGGCAGATCTACAGCGTGCCCTGTGCTTCCCCGGCTTACTTGCAACGCCAGGGCGTACCGCAGCAGCCGCTGGCGCTGAGCGATCATCAGTGCCTGCGCATGCTCGACCCGTTGTACAGCGATCAATGGCTTTTCCAGGATGAGCACGGCGAGCACGCCGTTAGCCCGGCCAAGACCTTTCAGTGCAATGTTGCCGAGTCGATGGTCAAGGCTTCGGAGGCGGGCATGGGCATCAGCCTGCTGCCGTTCTACACCGCGACGCGGCCCTTGAGCGATGGCACTTTGCTGCGTGTGTTACCTGCATGGCGCCTGCGCGAACGCAATGTGTATGCGCTGTATCCTTCGCGACACTTTCTCGATGCCAAGGTCCGCACCTGGGTGGATTTTCTCAAGTCAGAGCTACCGAAGCTGTTCGCCGAACATGACGCGGTGATGAACGATCCGCGGCATTGGGCTTGAAGTCGAGGGGCCGGCGAGCGGCGGTGTAGACTGAGTGTCTGTTGTTCTTCGCCTGGGAGACGCGCGTAGCCATGATCGGTGCAGAGTTGCTGTCATCGCAAACCCTGGCGGTCGGCTGGCTGATCTATGTGCCGGTGTTGATCTGGGCGATCTGTCGCGCGCCGTGGGTTGAACTGTTCACCGACAGCCGTCGTCAGCATCTGCTGTTTGGAACGGTGTTTGCGCTGTTTCTGTTGTGGCTGGTGCGGCGCGACTTTGATACCGGTGTGTCTTACCACTTCATCGGCATGACAGCGGTGACCCTGCTGCTGGACTGGCCGCTGGCGCTGGTCGGCGGGTTGGTTGCGCAAACGGGGCTGGTGTTGCTCGGGCGACAGGACCTGGCGGCGGTCGGGGTCAATGGCGCGCTGTTGATTGCGCTGCCGGTGCTGGTCACCGAGTGTTGCGCGATTCTGGTGGAGCGGGCGCAGCCACGAAATCCCTTCGTGTATATCTTCGTATCCGGATTCTTTGCCGCCGCGCTGTCGGCGTTGCTATGCCTGCTGCTGGCGCTTTGGTTGTTATGGTTCAACGAGCGCTTTGCCATGCCGTACTGGCTGGAAGATTTTGTCGGATATCTGTGGCTGATCATTTTTCCCGAAGCGTTTATCAACGGCATGATCGTCAGTGCGCTGGTGGTGTTCTGCCCGGAATGGCTGGAGACGTTCAACCGCACACGCTACCTCTCGGCTCCCTGGAAGGACGACGATCCCAAGTCCTGATCCGCATCAAGACCTGGAATCGCCCAGTCGATGGATCAGTGGCGCGGGTCGAAGTCGCCGCTGAACATCTCGTCCTCGGCATCGGGAGCCACTGGAATCTTGTGTTCTTCGGACGCCCAGGCGCCCAGGTCGATCAGTTTGCAGCGGTCGGAGCAGAATGGCCGGAATTTGCTCTCGGCGGTCCATTCCACGGGGGCGCCACAGGTTGGGCATTCGACGGTCGTTGGTTGGCTCATGACTGGCCTCCACGCAAAGAAAGATAAAAGTGATGCAGGCGTTCGACCTCGCTGTGCAGCCAGGCAAGGTCGCGGTCATTGACCACGACGTCGTCGGCATGGCTCACGCGATCCTGGCGGCTGGACTGGGCCTTGAGGATCGCCTGGACTTGCTGCTCGCTGGTCTGGTCACGTTGCAGGGTACGTTCGATCTGCAATTGTTCGGGGGCATCGATCACCAGCACCCGTTGGGTCATGGCGTATTGCCCGGACTCGATCAGCAGCAGCAGC
>NZ_JBFUIC010000040.1:0-30883 GCF_056402075.1 Pseudomonas sp. P4_C3 | reverse complement strand
GTGCTGTTTTCCATGGCTAACGCGGTCAAACCGGGCGTATTCGACCTGGACGACATCGACCACTTCAGCACCCCGGCGGTGAGCTTCTTCCTGGGTCTGCCAGGCCCGCGTCATCCGAAGCAAGCCTTCGATGTGATGGTGGCAGCGGCGCGCAAATTGTCCCAGGAGCTCAACGGCGAACTGAAGGACGACCAGCGCAGCGTACTGACCGCCCAGACGATCGAACACTACCGTCAGCGCATCGTCGAATTCGAGCGCCGTGCCCTGACCCAGAAACGATAAAAGCAACAGATCGCAGCCTCGTTTCACTCGACAGCTCCTACAGGATTGCGATTTGCCGTAGGAGCTGTGTAGGAGCTGTCGAGTGAAACGAGGCTGCGATCTCTTGAACCTGATTAGATTAAATAGGAGCAGCCTCGGCTGCTCTTTTGCTTTATGAGAGAACACCCATGACCGCCGCCAAGAACCGCATTTTAGAGCTGCGCGCTGAGCTGGATCAGCACAATTATCGCTACCACGTGCTCGACGAGCCGAGCATTCCGGACGCCGAATACGACCGCTTGTTCAACGAGCTCAAGGCGCTGGAAGCGGCCAATCCCGAACTGATCACCAGCGATTCGCCAACCCAGCGAGTGGGCAGCGCGGCGCTGTCGGCGTTTACCCAGGTGCGTCATGAAGTGCCGATGCTCAGCCTCGGCAACGCCTTCGAAGAAACCGACATGCGCGAGTTCGATCGCCGCGTGACCGAGGGCCTGGATTTGCCAGCGGGCGACCTGTTCGGTGGCGGCGCGACAGTCGAGTACAGTTGCGAACCCAAGCTCGATGGCCTGGCCGTCAGCCTGCTGTATCAGGACGGCGTACTGGTGCGCGGCGCGACCCGCGGCGATGGCACCACTGGCGAAGACATCAGCGTCAACGTGCGCACCGTGCGCAATATCCCGCTCAAGCTGCACGGCACCGGTTGGCCGGCGACCCTGGAAGTGCGCGGCGAAGTGTTCATGTCCAAGGCCGGTTTCGAACGGCTCAACGCCACGCAACTGGAAGTCGACGGCAAGACCTTCGCCAACCCGCGCAACGCAGCGGCGGGCAGTTTGCGCCAGCTGGATTCGAAGATTACCGCCAAACGCCCATTGGAATTCTGCTGCTACGGTATCGGCCAGGTGTCTGCCGATATCGCCGATTCCCACATCGGCAACCTCAAGCAATTGCAAGCCTGGGGTATGCCGGTCAGCCACGAACTGAAGCTGGCCAACGGCATCGCTGAATGCCTGGATTACTACCGCGATATCGGTGAGCGACGCAGCGCACTGCCGTATGAAATCGACGGCGTGGTGTTCAAGGTCAACAGCATTGCCTCCCAGCGCGAACTGGGTTTTCGCGCCCGTGAGCCGCGTTGGGCCATCGCTCACAAATTCCCGGCAATGGAAGAACTCACTGAGCTGCTCGATGTGGAATTCCAGGTCGGTCGCACCGGGGCGGTGACGCCGGTGGCGCGCTTGAAACCGGTCAAGGTCGCGGGTGTCACGGTGGCCAACGCCACGTTGCACAACATGGACGAAGTCGCGCGTCTGGGCCTGATGATCGGCGACACGGTGATCATCCGTCGCGCCGGTGACGTGATTCCGCAGGTGGTGCAAGTGGTCATGGAGCGTCGTCCGGAAAACGCCCGGCCGGTGCAGATTCCCGAGCAGTGCCCGGTGTGCGGCTCCCATGTCGAACGCACGCAATTGATCAAGCGCAGCAAGGGCCGCGAGACGGTCAGCGAAGGCGCGGTGTATCGCTGCGTCGGTCGTCTGGCCTGCGGCGCGCAACTCAAGCAGGCCATCATTCACTTCGTTTCCCGTCGTGCCATGGACATCGAAGGCCTGGGTGAGAAGAGCGTCGAGCAACTGGTCGACGAAGGCCTGGTGAGTTCGCCGGCCGATCTGTACGCCCTGGCCTTCGAGCAGATCGTAGACCTGGAAGGCTTTGCCGAGCTGTCGAGCAAGAACCTGCTCGGCGCCATCGAAGACAGCAAGAAACCCGGCCTGGCGCGGTTCATCTACGCCCTCGGGATTCCCGATGTCGGCGAAGAGACGGCCAAGGTTCTGGCCCGCTCCCTGGGTTCGCTGGAGCGGGTGCAACAGGCCTTGCCGCAGGTGCTGACGTACTTGCCGGATGTCGGGCTGGAAGTCGCGTACGAGATCCACAGCTTCTTCGAGGACGCGCATAACCAGCAGGTGATCGCTGATTTGCTCAGGCATGGCATGCAGATTCAGGATCAGGGCGAGTTGGGTGCCGGGTTTTCGGCGAGCACCACATTGGGTGGTTTCCTCGACAAGCTGCATATCCCCTTGGTCGGGCCAGGCGGGGCGCAGAAACTGGCGGACAAATTCGGCTCGCTGCAGGCGGTGATTGCTGCTGACTGGCTGGATATGCGCCAGGCGCTGCCGGAAAAACAGGCCAATTCGGTGCGCGAGTTTTTTGCGGACGAAGAAAATCGCCAATTGGCCGAAGCGGCCGAGAAGCAACTGGCCGATTTCGGCATGCACTGGCAGAGCGAGAAGAAGGTCGTCGAAGGCTTGCCGCTGGCCGGTCAGACCTGGGTGCTGACCGGTTCGCTTGAGCTGATGAGTCGCGATGTGGCCAAGGACAAACTTGAAAGCCTGGGCGCCAAGGTAGCGGGCTCGGTGTCGGCCAAGACCCATTGCGTGGTCGCAGGTCCTGGCGCCGGGTCGAAGTTGGCCAAGGCTAATGAGTTGGGGCTGAAGGTGCTGGATGAAGAGGCGTTTGTGGCATTCTTGAAAGGTCACGGTATTCAGGTTTGACGCCCAAGATCGCAGCCTGCGGCAGCTCCTACAGGAGAACGCATTTCTCTGTAGGAGCTGCCGCAGGCTGCGATCTTTTGATTTTTCCAACAAAAAGCATGGGAACGATCATCTCTCGGGAATGATCTAGTCTCTGCAAGCCCCAGGGAGAGATCACCATGTACCCTTTCTTCGAGCAGCTCAGCTCGCGCATTGCCGCGCCGTTCATGGCCGAAAATTCGCGCAACAGCAAGGTCTGGTCCTGTCGCTGCGGACAGTCGCTGTTTTTTCGCAACAGTCAGTGCCTGGCCTGTTCGGCGGCGTTGGGTTATCAGCCGGAGCAGAGTCGCCTGTCTGCGCTGCAGCCGGGTGTGCAGGCGGGCACCTGGCTGCTTGATGTCGATCCCGAGGCTGGCCTGTTTCGACGCTGCGCCAACCTCGACTCCCCGGCAGCCTGCAATTGGTTGCTGCCAGCCAATGACCATGACGTCTTGTGCATTGCCTGCAGCCTCAATCGCACCATTCCTGATCTGTCGATAGCCGACAACCACGAGCGCTGGCGCAAGGTGGAAACCGCCAAGCGGCGTCTGGTCGCGCAACTGCTCAGCCTGGGGTTGCAGGTGATTCCCAAAACCGTCGATGAAGACACGGGCCTCGCCTTCGATTTCATCGGCGTGGACCTCGAAGGCAGACCGCCGACCACCGGACACGCCAACGGCCTGGTCACCCTCGATATCAAGGAAGCCGACGACGCCCACCGCGAGCAGGTGCGGGTGCAAATGCACGAACCCTATCGCACCTTGCTCGGGCATTTTCGTCATGAAGTCGGGCATTACTACTGGGGTCGATTGATCGCCAATAGCCAGTGGCTTGAGTCTTTTCGCGGATTGTTCGGCGATGAGCGCGCCAGCTATGCCGAAGCCCTTGAGCGACATTATCAGCAGAGCGCGCCGCTTGACTGGCAGCAGCACTACGTCAGCGCCTACGCCACCATGCACCCGTGGGAAGACTGGGCCGAAACCTGGGCGCATTACCTGCACATGATGGATGCGGTGGACACCGCGCTGGGCTTGGGCATGAGCGCCCGGGACATGGACTTCGACTATCAGCCGTTTCCGTTGGATACCCTCTATGATCCGCAGCATCCCGATGGCGCGGCATTTCTGTCGTTCGTCAATGCGTGGATCGAACTGGCCGGCATGCTCAACGAGCTATCGCGCAGCATGGGGCAGCCGGATTTCTACCCGTTTGTCCTGCCGCCCGCCGTCATTGCCAAGCTGCACTTTATTCATCTGGTGATTCAGCAGGAGGGCGGCCGGGCGGATGAGGTGTTGGCGCAATAGGATCAAAAGATCGCAGCCTGCGGCAGCTCCTACAGGTGTACGCCGATCCATGTAGGAGCTGCCGCAGGCTGCGATCTTTTAAGGCCAGCGCATGTCCTTGAAGCAGCTCATGTTTTTTAATATCCCCGAACGGTTGTAACTTCGTCTCAGATAGGTACAATGGCGCGGCTCGCCGACAGGTGAGCGTCGTTATGGTGACCCTATCGGTCCCCCCGCAACGATCAGCCGTGAACCCGGTCAGGCCTGGAAGGGAGCAGCCGCAGCGGTGACATTGTGTGCCGGGGTGTGGCTGGTAGGGTTACCACCTTAACGCCACGCGAGTGTTCTCTCGCGTTATTTATCTGAAAACAGACTTTTGCTAGCTGCCAGGATCTTGTCCGGGGCGGTTTTTTGTCGTTTCCGATTTATCGACAGCTGCAGGCTCGCCACCGATATACAGCCGAACTATCGCATCGATCTCCCCGGACATCTTCATCCGCACCAGGGTGCGTAAAATGCGCTGCACCGGCACTTGCGGGTCGTTGCGCACGTAGCAGCCGAGATTCTGCTCCTGCAGTACTGCCACGCTGTGCAGTTGTTGGTCCGGCAGCAGGCGCTGATTGAACCAGTCAAGGCTCCATTGATTGCTGACGGCATAGCGGTTGCGGCCGGCGAGGAGTTTTTCCAGCACCAGTTCCTGATTGCGTGCGTCGTCGCGATGCAGCTGATCGGTGTCGAACAGCGGTTGCAGGGTCGGGTAGCTGTAGGCCAGCACGGTGCCGATGGACTGATCTGGTAAATCCGCCGGGTTCACAGCGGTGGGGCGCGCATTCTGTGTGATCAACAGGTCGGGCTGGGTAAAGAGCGGGATGCTCCAGAGGTAGTCGCCGGACTGATGAGGCAGCCATGATTGCGCGGCATAACAGCGGACATCGATCTCGCCTTGCTCCATGGCGTTTTGCACCCGCCCGCGGGGCAATACATGGAATTCGGCCGGTACGCCGACCTGGGTCGCGAGGCTGAGCATCATGTCATACAGGATGCCCTGGGTCGGTTTGTCCTGTTCAAGTTGCACCATGGGCATGGTCCAGCTGTCGGGTATCACGAAGCGTAGCGGCGTTTGCGCGGCCATGCCGTCCAGGCTGATCAACAGCAATGCCCCCAAGGCCAGCCGCATAAACACTCCGTTAAATGTCCCCGATGTGCAGCTTGGCCATAATACACGAGCGCACCGGATGCAATTTGTGCCTTGCTCCGCTAGCATTAGCCGCTTCTGCTTCCTTCGCTGCGACGGTTTTCGATGAGTTATCAGGTTCTTGCACGTAAATGGCGTCCGCGCTCGTTCCGCGAAATGGTCGGCCAGACCCATGTGCTCAAGGCTCTGATCAATGCCTTGGACAGCCAGCGCCTGCACCACGCGTACCTGTTTACCGGTACCCGGGGGGTCGGCAAGACCACCATCGCGCGGATCATTGCCAAATGCCTTAACTGCGAAACAGGTATCACTTCGACCCCCTGTGGCGAATGCTCGGTGTGCCGCGAGATCGACGAAGGCCGCTTTGTCGACCTGATCGAGATCGACGCCGCGAGCCGTACCAAGGTCGAAGACACCCGCGAGTTGCTCGACAACGTGCAGTACGCCCCGAGCCGTGGGCGCTTCAAGGTCTACCTGATCGACGAAGTGCACATGCTCTCCAGTCATTCCTTTAACGCGCTGCTCAAAACCCTCGAGGAGCCACCACCCTACGTCAAGTTCATCCTGGCCACCACCGACCCGCAGAAACTTCCTGCAACGATTCTGTCGCGGTGCCTGCAGTTCTCCCTGAAGAACATGACGCCGGAACGCGTGGTCGAGCACTTGACCCACGTGCTGGGTGTCGAGAACGTGCCGTTCGAAGACGATGCGCTGTGGCTGCTGGGCCGCGCCGCCGATGGGTCGATGCGTGATGCCATGAGCCTGACCGACCAGGCGATTGCCTTCGGAGAGGGCAAGGTCATGGCCGCCGACGTGCGGGCGATGCTCGGGACCCTCGATCACGGGCAGGTCTACGACGTCCTGCATGCGCTGATCGAAGGTGATGCCAAGGCGTTGCTCGAAGCTGTCCGCCACCTGGCCGAGCAAGGCCCGGACTGGAACGGCGTGCTTTCGGAAATTCTCAATGTGCTGCACCGCGTTGCCATCGCCCAGGCCTTGCCGGAAGGCGTCGATAACGGTCACGGCGACCGTGATCGCGTGCTGGCGCTGGCCCAGGCGTTGCCGGCTGAAGACGTGCAGTTCTACTACCAGATGGGCCTGATCGGCCGCCGCGACCTGCCGCTGGCGCCGGATCCCCGGGGCGGTTTTGAAATGGTGCTGCTGCGGATGCTGGCGTTCCGGCCCGCAGACACCGCGGATGCCCCGAGGCAACCGCTAAAGCCAGTGGGGATCAGCCAGGCCACAGTTGATTCCGCAAACTCAGTGGCTGCCGCGCCGGTAGTTGCGCCGGTAGTTGCTGCGGCCGTTGCACCGATAGCGGCTGCGTCAGTGGCGGCTCCAGCGCCTGCACCGGAACCGGTAGCGCCGGTCGTTGTGCCAGAACCTGCGCCTGTGCCTATGGTTGAAGCGGTCGTGGTCGAAGAAGTTGTCGACCTGCCGTGGAACGACCCGGTCGAGCCCGTGCCCGTTCAGCAGCCGGCGGTGGAGCCGGTGCTGGAAACCGCCAGCGAACAACCCGAATTACCGCCGATGCCGTTGCCGGCGCCGGACAGCGTGGTGCCGGACGCCCCGGAGTGGGCCGCCGCGCCGATCCCGGAACCTTCGGTGGCCGACGTCGATGCCGCGACGCCAGGCATGGACCTGGATGACGAGCCGCCGCTGGACGAGGATTACATCGAGCCGGACATGGATTCGGCCTACAGTTACCTCGACGAGCTGGCCAGCGAGCATGCCGCCGACCCGGCTCCGGAGCCCGAGCCTGAGCCCGCGGCAATGCCGGCCACCGGTCTGGCCCTGCAATGGCTGCAGCTGTTTCCGAAATTGCCGATCTCCGGCATGACCGGCAGCATCGCCGCCAACTGCACGCTGATCGCGGTGGATGGCGACAATTGGCTGATGCACCTGGACCCGGCCCACAGTGCCTTGTTCAACGCCACTCAGCAGCGGCGCTTGAACGATGCGCTTAACCAGTATCACCAGCGCACGCTGACCCTGAGCATCGAGCTGATCAAGCCCGAGCAGGAAACCCCGGCACAAGCGGCTTCGCGCCGCCGCGCCAACCGTCAGCGCGAGGCAGAGGAATCGATCCACGGTGATCCGTTCATCCAGCAAATGATGCAGCAGTTCGGTGCGGTCGTCCGTAACGATACTATTGAACCTGTCGACGCCTTGGTCACTCAGGGCTAATAACTGAAGGCGCCCGGCCGCATGGGCCGGGCGCTGTTTTAATCCAAGTACTTTTGAGGTGATTACCATGATGAAAGGTGGCATGGCCGGCCTGATGAAGCAGGCGCAGCAGATGCAGGAAAAAATGGCCAAGATGCAGGAAGAACTGGCCAACGCCGAAGTCACCGGTAAGGCCGGTGGCGATATGGTCACCGTGGTGATGACCGGTCGTCATGACGTMAAGAGCGTGACCATCGATCCAAGCCTGGTTGAAGGCATGAGCGAAGACGACAAGGAAATGCTGGAAGCGGTCATCGCATCCGCGGTCAACGATGCCGTGCGCAAGATCGAAGCCAACAGCCAGGACAAAATGGGCAGCATGACTGCCGGCATGCAACTGCCACCGGGCATGAAACTGCCATTCTGATTCGCCTTCAGGCGACAGATGAGTTACAAAAATGCCAGGCATCGCGCCTGGCATTTTTGTTTCTGGCCATTGGGTCTGTGGTGACAGGCATGCCGCCATCGCGATCCGACTTGCCCGCCAAGAAGTCGCCTCGGTGCAACTGAATAAACATCGAACGCCATACCGCCACAAAGGTCTGCTCCCTATATCACTGAACCCCATCGATCACAGGAGACGCTGCCATGTCCGACCCCATGACCCTCAATCAGCGCATTGTCCTGGCTTCACGCCCGATAGGCGCGCCAACGCCGGAAAACTTCCGCATGGAGCGGGTGGCGCTGCCGGACCTGGCCGACGGCCAGGTGCTGCTCAAGACCGTTTTCCTGTCGCTCGATCCCTACATGCGCGGACGCATGAGTGACGCACCTTCCTACGCCGCACCGGTGGAAATTGGCGAAGTCATGACCGGCGGCGCTGTCAGCCGGGTCGAGCGCTCGCTCAATCCGAAGTTTCAGGAGGGTGATCTGGTGGTCGGTGCCACCGGTTGGCAAAGCCACAGCATCAATGACGGGCGCAGCATCATCCCGGTGCCCAACGGCCTGCCCAGTCCTTCGATGGCCCTCGGGGTGCTGGGGATGCCGGGCATGACTGCGTATATGGGGCTGATGGATATCGGCCAGCCCAAGGCCGGCGACACCCTGGTGGTTGCAGCGGCATCCGGGGCAGTGGGTTCGGTGGTCGGCCAGGTGGCGAAGATCAAGGGCTTGCGCGTGGTCGGCGTGGCGGGTGGCGCGGACAAGTGCCGTTATGTGGTCGACGAGTTGGGCTTCGATGCCTGCATCGACCACAGGAGTCAGGATTTTGCTGACGAGCTGGCTCAGGCCTGTCCCAAGGGCATCGACATTTATTATGAAAACGTCGGCGGCAAGGTATTCGACGCCGTGGTGCCATTGCTCAATCCCAAGGCGCGGATTCCACTCTGCGGCCTGATTGCCTCCTATAACGCCTATGAAGCGCCGAGCGGGCCGGATCGCCTGCCACTGTTGCAACGCACCCTGTTGACCAAGCGGGTGCGTATCCAGGGCTTCATCGTGTTCGATGACTATGGTGATCGCCAGCCGGAATTCCTCAGTGCCATGGCGCCGTGGGTACGCGATGGCAAGGTGAAGTTCCGCGAAGACGTGGTCGATGGCCTGGAGCAGGCTCCCGACGCGTTCATCGGCATGCTGGAAGGGCGCAACTTCGGCAAGTTGGTGGTTCGGGTTGCCCGTGACTGAGTAATTGACGCTGCAATTTGACGCTCAACCGAGGCGCGGGTATAAACCGCGTCTCGTTGTTTTGTCGGACTTTTCCACCATGAGCTTCAGCCCTTTGATTCGCCAACTGATCGACGCCCTGCGAATTTTGCCTGGCGTGGGTCAGAAAACCGCCCAGCGCATGGCATTGCAGTTGCTCGAGCGTGACCGCAGCGGCGGCTCACGACTGGCGCTGGCCCTGAGCCAGGCCATGGAAGGGGTCGGTCACTGCCGCTTGTGCCGTACGCTGACCGAAGATGATCTCTGCCCGCAATGCGCCGATACCCGTCGCGACGACACCTTGCTCTGCGTGGTGGAAGGCCCGATGGACGTCTATGCCGTGGAGCAGACCGGTTTCCGCGGGCGCTATTTCGTGCTCAAGGGGCATCTGTCGCCGCTCGACGGTCTGGGGCCGGAAGCCATCGGCATTCCGCAATTGATGGCGCGGATCGAAGAGGCCGGCACGTTCACCGAAGTCATCCTGGCCACCAACCCGACCGTGGAAGGTGAAGCCACCGCGCACTACATCGCCCAATTGCTCAGCAACAAAGGCCTGATCGCCTCGCGCATCGCCCATGGCGTGCCRCTGGGTGGCGAGCTGGAGCTGGTGGATGGTGGCACGCTGGCGCATTCGTTTGCGGGGCGTAAGCCGATTTCGTTGTAATCGCATCAAGCCGAAAAGATCGCAGCCTGCGGCAGCTCCTACAGAAAGACACCGATCCCCTGTAGGAGCTGCCGCAGGCTGCGATCTTTTGATCTTCTATCTGTCTCTTGTAAACCAAGCAAGCGCTCGGTTAACTTCACTGACCCCTTCAGTGGAGCTCGCCGATGTCTGCCTTTCAGGAATACTTCGACCCCAGCCACCAATTGGTCCGTGACAGCGTCAGACGTTTCGTCGAGCGCGAGATTCTTCCCGATATCGAGCAGTGGGAAGAAGCCGAAAGCTTTCCTCGTGAGCTCTACCTCAAGGCCGGCGCAGCGGGGATTCTCGGCATCGGTTACCCCGAAGCTTACGGAGGCAGCCACGAAGGGGATCTGTTCGCCAAGGTGGCCGCCAGCGAAGAGTTGATGCGCTGCGGCTCAGGCGGGCTGGTTGCCGGCCTGGGTTCGCTGGATATCGGCTTGCCGCCCATTCTCAAGTGGGCCCGGCCCGAAGTGCGTGATCGTGTGCTGCCGCAGGTGCTGTCGGGAGAGAAGATCAGCGCCCTGGCCATTACCGAGCCCGGCGGCGGCTCCGACGTCGCCAACCTGCAAACCCGTGCCGTGCGCGACGGCGATTTCTACCGGGTCAGTGGCAGCAAGACCTTTATCACCAGCGGTGTGCGCGCGGACTTCTATACCGTCGCGGTGCGAACGGGCGAGCCAGGTTTCGCCGGCATCAGCCTGTTACTGATCGAGAAGGGCACGCCCGGTTTCACCGTAGGGCGGCAGCTGAAGAAAATGGGCTGGTGGGCGTCAGACACGGCCGAACTGTTCTTCGATGATTGCCAGGTGCCCGCAGGAAATCTGATCGGCACCCAGAACATGGGCTTTGCCTGCATCATGGGCAATTTCCAGAGCGAGCGTCTGGCCCTGGCATTGATGGCCAACATGACCGCACAACTGGCGCTGGAGGAGAGCCTGAAATGGGCGCGCCAGCGCGAAGCCTTTGGCAAACCGATCGGCAAGTTTCAGGTGATCAAGCATCGCCTCGCCGAGATGGCGACCGCGCTGGAGGTGTCCCGTGAGTTCACTTATCGCCAAGCCGCGAAAATGGCGGCAGGGCAGAGCGTGATCAAGGAAGTTTCCATGGCCAAGAACTTTGCGACGGATACGGCAGACCGGATCGTCTCCGATGCGGTGCAGATACTCGGTGGGCTGGGTTATATGCGTGAGAGTCTGGTGGAGCGGCTGTATCGCGACAACCGGATTCTGTCGATTGGCGGCGGGACGCGGGAAGTGATGAACGAGATCATCAGCAAGCAGATGGGGCTGTAATGCAAAAGATCGCAGCCTTCGGCAGCTCCTACAGGATCAAAGCCATCCCAATGTAGGAGCTGCCGAAGGCTGCGATCTTTTGACCTTTGTTACTTATCAGTCAACGCAAACTGCGTCAGGCAGAAGGTAGGAATACCCATGTCCTCCAGACGCTGCGAGCCACCCAGTTCCGGCAGATCGATAATCGCCGCCGCCTCATGCACCCGCGCGCCCATGCGGCGGATCAGGTTGGCGGCGGCAATCAGGGTGCCGCCGGTCGCGATCAGGTCATCGAACATCACCACCGAATCCCCCTCGCACAGGCTGTCGGCGTGCACTTCCAGGAAGGCTTCGCCGTATTCGGTCGCATAGCCCTCGGCCAGCACATCGGCCGGCAGTTTGCCTTGCTTGCGGAACAGCACCAGCGGCTTGTTCAACTGATAGGCCAGTACCGAACCGATCAGGAAGCCACGGGCGTCCATTGCGCCGACGTGGGTGAAGTCAGCCTCGACGTAACGGTGGGCGAAGCTGTCCATCACCAGGCGCAGGGCCGTGGGCGACTGGAACAGCGGGGTGATGTCGCGAAAGATCACACCCGGTTTCGGGAAATCGATGACAGGGCGGATGAGGGATTTGATGTCGAAGGAGTCGAAGGCCATAGTCGAAGAATCCTGGCAGGGCTGCAAACGACGCAGTATAACGGCGGCTGAACCGTTTCGCGCAGCCGCAACGTTTTGTTTCAGCCGTCCAGCGAGCCACCGGCCAGGGCGCAAAGCTGGATCGGGTCGATAATCCGGATTTCCTTGCCTTCTGCCGCAATCAGTTCGTTTTGCTGGAAGCGGGTAAAGACCCGGGACACGGTTTCCACCGCCAGGCCCAGGTAGTTGCCGATCTCGTTGCGCGACATGCTCAGGCGGAATTGATTGGCGGAAAAACCCCGGGCGCGGAAACGTGCCGAGAGGTTGACCAGGAAGGTGGCGATGCGTTCGTCGGCGGTCTTTTTCGACAACAGCAGCATCATCTGCTGGTCGTCACGGATTTCGCGACTCATCACCCGCATCAACTGACGGCGCAACTGCGGCAATTGCAGGGCCAGTTCGTCGAGGCGTTCGAAAGGAATTTCACACACCGAGGTGGTTTCCAGGGCTTGTGCCGACACCGGGTGCTTTTCGGTGTCCATGCCCGACAAACCGACCAGTTCGCTGGGCAGGTGGAAACCGGTGAGCTGTTCTTCACCGGTGTCACTCAGGCTAAAGGTCTTGAGGGCGCCGGAACGGACTGCGTAGACAGAATCGAAGGTATCGCCCTGACGGAACAGAAATTCGCCTTTTTTCAGCGGCCGGCCACGTTTGACGATTTCGTCCAGCGCATCCATGTCTTCCAGATTCAGCGAAAGTGGCAGGCAAAGAGGGGCCAGGCTGCAATCCTTGCAATGGGCTTGATTATGAGCGCGCAGTTTTACTGGCTCGGACATTTCTTCAATCCTTGTGGGAATTCACACATAAGACGTAAGGGTAACTCACCCGAGGACATTGGGGCCAGCCTGTGGCACTTTTGTCGCAGCGCTCTAGATCACCCGTGAGAACCGTTGCCGGCTGTGTTGTTCCAGGTATGCGTCAAAGACCATGCACACCGAGCGCACCAACAGTCGCCCGGCGGGCAGGATGGTGATCCTGTCGCGATCGAGTTCGATCAACCCGTCTTTGGCCATGTCTTGCAACTGGGGCCAGAGATCGCCGAAATAGCCTTGAAAGTCGATGTTGAAGGCCTGTTCGATGTCAGTGAATTCGAGACTGAAATTGCAGATCAATTGCTGAATCACCGCGCGCCGCAGCCGGTCATCGGCATTGCACAGCAGGCCGCGGCTGGTGGCCAGTTGCGATGTGGCAAGAACGTTCTGATACTCGRTCAGGTCGCTGCTGTTCTGGCAGTACAGGTCGCCGATCTGGCTGATTGCCGACACGCCGAGGCCGATCAAGTCACAATGACCGTGGGTGGTGTAGCCCTGGAAATTGCGTTGCAGGGTCGATTCTTCCTGGGCAATCGCCAGCTCATCGTCGGGCARGGCGAAGTGGTCCATGCCGATGTAGCGGTAGCCGGCCGTGATCAGTTGCTCGATGGTGCGCTGCAGCATTTCCAGTTTCTGCGCGGGTGTCGGCAGCTCATTGCTGTTGATGCGCCGCTGCGGCATGAAGCGTTCCGGCAGGTGGGCGTAGTTGAACACCGATAACCGGTCCGGTTGCAGGTGGATGACCTCTTCGACGGTGCGGGCGAAATTCTCCGGCGTCTGTCTCGGCAGGCCGTAGATCAGGTCGATATTGATCGAACGAAACTGCAAGGTGCGGGCCGCATCGATCACCGCGCGGGTTTCTTCCAGGCTTTGCAGGCGATTGACGGCTCGCTGAACCGCCGGGTCAAGGTCTTGCAGGCCGATGCTGACCCGATTGAAACCCAGTTCGCGCAGCAGGCCCATGGTCGACCAGTCGGCTTCACGGGGGTCGATCTCGATGCCGTAGTCGCCGGAGTCGTCGTCCAGCAAATGGAAGTGTTTGCGCAAATGCGCCATCAACTGGCGCAGTTCGTCGTGGCTGAGAAAGGTGGGCGTGCCGCCGCCGAAGTGCAGTTGCTCGACTTTCTGCGTGGGGTCGAGGTGGCAGGCGATCAACTGGATTTCCTGTTCCAGGCGCTGCAAATACGGCTGCGCCCGGCCGCGATCCTTGGTGATGACCTTGTTGCAGGCGCAGTAATAGCAAATGTTCGCGCAGAACGGCACGTGCACGTACAGCGACAAGGGGCGTTGAGCCTTGCGGCTGTCGCGCAGAGCATGAAGCAGGTCAAAGGTGCCGACCTGGCTGTTGAATTGCACGGCGGTCGGGTACGAGGTATAGCGTGGTCCCGCCAGGTCATAACGGCGGATCAGATCGGTGTCCCAACGAATGGCGTCGAGCATCATGCGGGCATTCCCCCGGATAGGCTGGCAGTGTCAGCCACTTTATGCGAGGGCGGGGTGGGGCATCTTGATTTGCATCAAGGTCAGAATCTTTGTCGTTTGTGAGGGCCTCATCGTCGGATCGCCGCCCGGAGCAAGCTCGCTCCCACAGGGGGAGTCGCTGTGTACACAAAACCTGTGGGAGCGAGCTTGCTCGCGATGGGCGCGCCGCCGGTTTAATGCCCCATGATCCAATGCTGATGCGGCCCCGGCAAGGTCCAGAGGCCGAACAGCATCACCAGCAATCCGCCCGCCATCCGCACACTGCGCTTGCGCAACAGTGCGGTGACGCGCTCGGCGGCGAGGCCTGTCGCCAGCAGCACCGGCCAGGTGCCGAGCCCGAACGCGAGCATCAACAATGCGCTGTCCAGCGCGTTGCCCTGGCTGGCCGACCATAGCAAGGTGCTGTAGACCAGGCCGCACGGCAGCCAGCCCCAGAGCGCGCCCAACAGCAGCGCACGCGGAACGCTCGACACAGGCAGCAACCGGTTGGCGACTGGCTGGATATGCCGCCACAAGCCGCGACCGAGGCTTTCGATACGGGTCAGGCCGCTCCACCAGCCGGCCAGGTACAGGCCCATGGCAATCAGCAGCAAGCCGGCGAGGATACGCAGGAACATCGCAGCCGGGCTGCTGGCCACGGCCCATCCGGCCAGGCCGATCAGCAGTCCGGCGCAGGCATAGCTCAGAATCCGTCCCAGGTTGTAGGCCAGCAGCAGGCGAAAGCGGTGGCTGCGTTGTTCCTTGGGAATTGCCAGGGTCAGCGCGCCCATCAAGCCGCCGCACATGCCCAGGCAATGGCCGCCGCCGAGCAAACCGAGGATCACCGCAGACACCAGCAGTGGCGCCAATTCAAGCATGGGGCGGGGCCTTGTCTTGCGGCTTGGCCGGTTGGCCGCTGGCCTCATCCACGGCAGCAGTGTGGTTCGGGTCCTGGTCGTCGAACAGGATGCTGTGGGCCGGGCTGTCGAGGTCGTCGTACTGACCGCTGTCCACTGCCCAGAAGAAGATATAGACGGCGATGGCCACGATCAGCAGCGCAGCGGGAATCATCACGTAAAGAGCTGGCATCTGGACTCCATGCCCACACGGCTCAGGCCGGCAGCGGGCGGGTTTCTGACGTGACGCAGTGGGCGGGCGCGCTCGGCATGCGAGTCAGGCGCAGCGCGTTCAACACCACGGTCAACGAACTGATCGACATGCCCACCGCCGCCCAGACCGGAGTGATCCAGCCGAGGGCGGCGAAGGGCAACATGAGGCCATTGTACAGCCCGGCCCACAACAGGTTCTCGATAATGACCCGACGGGTGCGCCGCGCCAGGCTGAAGGCTTGCACCAGCGCGTCGAGGCGGTTGGACAGCAGCACGGCATCGGCACTGGTTTTTGCCAGATCGGTGGCCGAGCCCATGGCGACGCTGATATCCGCAGCCGCCAGCACCGGCACGTCATTGACCCCGTCACCCAGCATCAACACCTTGCGTCCTTCTTTGTGCAGTTGTTGCAGGACTTGCAGTTTATCGTCCGGACGCAAGCCGCCACGGGCTTCGTCGATACCCAGTTCCGCCGCCACGCTGGCGACCATCGGTGAGCTATCGCCGGACAACAACAGCGTGCGCCAGCCACGCGCCTTGCACGCGGCCAACAGCGCGGGCGCATCGGCACGCAAGCGATCATCGAGGACGAGCCAGGCCAGCGGCCCCTGGCTGTCGCCGAGTAGCAGCCATTGGCCAGCCTCTTCGGGCATCGACGGCACCACGGCGCCGCTGAGTTCGCAGACGAAGCGAGGTTGGCCGATGCGCAGGCGTCGCTCTTCAACCAGCCCCTCCAGGCCGAGGCCCGGTGTGCTGTGGACTTCTTCGGCAGCCATCGGCGCGCGTCCGAAAGCACGGGCGATCGGGTGTTCGGAGCGATTTTCCAGGGCGGCGGCGAGGCTCAGGCATCGATCGCTGTCGAGCGTGCCGAGAGGGCGGATTGAGCGCAGCGCCAGGCGCCCTTCGGTGAGGGTGCCGGTCTTGTCGAAAATCACCGTGTCGATCTGGTTCAGGCCTTCGAGCACATGGCCACGCGTCAACAGCAGGCCAAGTTTGTGCAAGGTGCCGGTGGCGGCGGTGAGAGCGGTGGGCGTCGCCAGTGACAAGGCGCACGGGCAGGTCGCCACGAGCATCGCCAGCACGATCCAGAAGGCCCGCGATGAGTCCAGCTCCCACCACAGCAGGCCAATCGCGGCGGAGGCGATCAGCGACAACAGCAGGAACCATTGCGCGGCGCGGTCGGCGATTTCCGCCAGGCGCGGTTTTTCGGCCTGGGCACGATCGAGCAGGCGAACGATGGCTGAGAGGCGAGTGTCCTGGCCCAGGGCCTGGACCTCGACGGTCAGTGCGCCTTCGACGTTCATTGTGCCGGCGGTGACCGCGTCGCCGAGGGTGCGGGGTTGCGGCAGGTACTCGCCGGTCAGCAACGACTCGTCGACACTCGACTGGCCGTCGAGGATCTTGCCGTCAGCCGGAAGAATGGCGCCCGGATGAACCAGCACCTGATCGCCAATACGCAGTTCACTGAGCAGAATGCGTTCGCTCTGGCCGTCAGGTGTCAATCGCAGGCACGAGGCGGGCAATAGATTCACCAGCTGCGCGGTGGCGGCGGCGGTGCGTTCGCGGGCGCGTCGTTCCAGATAACGCCCGGCCAGCAGGAACAGGGCAAACATGCCGACGGCATCGAAATACAGTTCGCCGACCCCGGTGATCGACGTCCAGATCCCGGCAATGTAGGCGCTGCCGATGGCCAGCGACACCGAAACGTCCATGGTCAGGTGGCGGGTACGCAGATCGCGCATGGCGCCTTTGAAGAACGGCGCGCAGCTGTAGAACACGATCGGGGTGGTAAGGAACAGTGCGACCCAGCGCAGGATGGTGTGCAGTTCGGGGCTGAGATCGATGTTGAATTCAGGCCAGGTGGCCATGGTTGCCATCATCGCCTGGAACCACAGCAGCCCGGCCACCCCGAGCTGGCGCAGGGCCAGGCGGTTTTCGCTGGCCAGTTGTTCGCTGGCGCGGTCGGCCTGATACGGGTGTGCGGCGTAACCGATCTGGCGCAGTTCACCGAGGACCTGGCTCAGGGGTAATTGCCCATCGGCCCAGCGTACGTGCAGGCGATGGTTGGACAGGTTCAGGCGCGCCTCGGCTACGGCAGGCAAAGTGCGCAGGTGTTTTTCGATCAGCCAGCCGCAGGCGGCGCAACTGATGCCTTCCATCAATAGTGTGGTTTCGGCGAGGTCGCCGTCGTGGCGAACGAAGGACTGCTGCACATCGGCGCGGTCGTACAGCGCCAGTTCATCCACCAGTTGCACCGGCAGGGCTTCGGGGTTGGCCGAGGCTTCGCTGCGGTGTTGGTAATAGCTTTCCAGACCGCCGGCGACGATGGCTTCGGCCACGGCCAGGCAACCCGGGCAGCAGAATTCGCGGGACTCCCCGAGCACGACGGCGATGAAGCGGCTGCCGGCCGGGACGGGCAGGGCGCAGTGGTAGCAGGGGAGTGGGGTGGTGGTCATGGAGTATTCACTGGTACTGCTGAATCTCTATCGTCGGATAGGGCCTCATCGCGAGCAAGCTCGCTCCCACAGGGATCGTTGGTGTACTCAGGATCTGAGCATGGCGCTGATCAACTGTGGGAGCGAGCTTGCTCGCGATGCGCGAAGCGCGGCTTTATTTCTTCAGGTCTTCGGCACCTTGCAGCGGTTCGTCACCCAGCAGCAGGTCCTTGTCATGGCTGACCATTTCTTCTTCGAACATGCGCCAGATGTGCTCGTCCTGGGTGCCGAGCAACTCGATAAAGCGCCGGCCTTCGATCTTGTCGCTCAACTGGCCGATGTAGCGGCCCTGTTCGGTTTCGCTGCGGGCCAGGATGATCTTGCGATCCTTTTCCGGCTGGGTCGGCGAGATCAGGTTCAGCTCCAGGGTCTTGGGCTGGCTCTCGCCGCTCAGGCGCAGGTCAACCTCGCCGGTCACGCCATCGAGATGAACGCTGGCGCGCATTTTCAGGGTCTGGGCCAGCAGCTCACGGTCGAGGGAGCGGTTGATGCCTTTGCCAGCCTCGTAGTAGTTGTCGTTGACCAGGTTGTCCGGGTTGTTCACCGCGATGGTCACCATGGACAAGGTCAGGGCCACCGAGCAGGCCAGGATCCCGATGATGATCCACGGCCAGAGGTGCTTGTACCAGGGGCTTGCGGCAGTTGCTGCGGGCATGTTCAGTTCTCTCAACGATTTTGTGGGCCGATGAACCGGCTCTTGGCTTCGATGTGGACGCTGTCGTCATCGGCATCCTTGAGGATGAATTTCACCTCGTTGGTGCTCGACGGCAGTTTTTCCGGCGCGACGGACAGCTCGGCAGGCTGGCTGACGATCTCGCCGGCCGCGACCTTGATCTCGCGCCGGCCCTGCAATTTGAGATCCGGCAGGCCAGAGGCTTCGAGCACGTAGATATGGTCGCGCTGGTCCTTGTTCATGATTTTCAGGCTGTAGACGTTTTCGATCCGGCCTTCGGCGTTCTCGCGGTACAGCACGCGGTCCTTGCTGACATCGAAACCCACCAGCGCACGCATGAAGAATGCCGTCGCCAGCAAGCTGATCATCGCCAGCAGCACCACGGCATAGCCGATCAGGCGCGGGCGCAGTTTATGGGTTTTCTGCCCGGACAGGTTGTGCTCGGTGGTGTAGCTGATCAGCCCGCGCGGGTATTCCATCTTGTCCATGATGGCGTCGCAGGCATCGATGCAGGCGGCGCAACCGATGCATTCGATTTGCAGGCCGT
The DNA here is from genome assembly GCF_056402075.1 of Pseudomonas sp. P4_C3. Classification (NCBI taxonomy): domain Bacteria; kingdom Pseudomonadati; phylum Pseudomonadota; class Gammaproteobacteria; order Pseudomonadales; family Pseudomonadaceae; genus Pseudomonas; species Pseudomonas sp. P4_C3. Next base: position 11,962 of record NZ_JBFUIC010000040.1, on the reverse strand, counting down.
CACGGATGTCGATACCGGTCGGACAGACCTGGACGCACATGGTGCAGTCGATGCAGTCACCCAGGCCCTGAGCCTTGTAGTCGATGCCTTTTTTACGCGGGCCACGGCTTTCGCCACGGCGCGGATCGTAGGARACGATCAGGGTGTCCTTGTCGAACATCACGCTCTGGAAGCGCGCGTACGGGCACATGTAGATGCACACCTGTTCACGCAGCCAGCCAGCGTTGCCGTAAGTGGCGAGGGTGAAGAAGCCGACCCAGAAGTACGACCAGCCATCCGCCTGGCCGGTGAAGAAGTCGAACACCAGTTCGCGGATCGGCGAGAAGTAGCCGACGAAGGTCATGCCGGTGACGAAGCCGATCAGCAGCCACAGGGTGTGCTTGCTGAGTTTGCGCAAGAACTTGTTGGCGCTCATCGGCGCCTTGTCGAGCTTGATGCGTTGGTTGCGGTCACCTTCGGTGACTTTTTCGCACCACATGAAAATCCAGGTCCAGACGCTTTGCGGGCAGGTATAGCCGCACCAGACCCGGCCGGCGTACACGGTGATGAAAAACAGGCCGAACGCGGCGATGATCAACATGCCGGACAGCAGAATGAAGTCCTGGGGCCAGAAGGTGGCGCCGAAAATGAAGAACTTGCGCTCCGGCAGGTTCCACCAGACGGCCTGATGACCGCCCCAGTTCAGCCACACCGTGCCGAAATACAGCAAAAACAACATGGCACCGCCGGTCATCCGCAGATTGCGGAACAAGCCGGTGAAGGCGCGGGTGTAGATTTTTTCTCTGGAGGCGTAGAGGTCGACGCTGTTGTTCGCGTTCTTGGCAGGTGGAGTGACGTCGTGTACCGGTATCTGGTTGCTCATCATCGCATCCCACGGCAGTGGAAGAGTGCCTCGGTCAGTACGTGCCGACCGCGGTCAAAAAGGGGTGTTGCAGTGGCTCAATGATACGCCTGTCGCTCTAGCCTGCGGGTGCGACCTTTGGTCACGTTTGGCAAATTCATTTGATGGTGTAATGACTTGAATCAATTGACTTGGGAATTATGGGCGGTTTTACGCATGTCGCCGGTCATTCGACCCATGGGTTGATCAGTTGTACACCGCTGGACTGAAAGTCTGCGACATTGCGTGTGACCACCGTCAAACCATGAACCAGCGCCGTGGCAGCAATCAAGGCATCGCTTTCATTGGCTCTGTCGGGGATATGCAGACTGGCGCAGCGAATCGCTACGGCGGCATCGACCGGAAGGATTCGGGCGTCGAAGGCTGGCATAACGTGATGCTTCAACCAAGTGCGCAAGACTTTCCCTTGGGCGGGATCCCGACGCTCCATTCGTAGAACGCCTGTTTCCAGCTCCTTCAAGGTAATAGCCGAAATGAACATGCGTGGAGCGATGACACTTTTGGCCCACGCAACGACGTTCGCATCAGCCTGGGGTTTGCGTAGTTCGGAAATTACGTTGGTGTCGAGTAGAAACATCAGGACAGATCCACAGGGCGATGTTTGATCACGGCACGCTCGGTTTCGAATTCGATATCGACTGCTTCTGGCATGACCAGCAGTTCGGCGATGTCGGCGTGGGTGCCGGTCAGTTTTTGGTAGTCCTCAATGCTTAGCAGTACATGGGCCGGTTTGCCTCGGTCGGTGATGAAAACAGGCCCCTGGCGAGTGGCTTTTTTGGCACCACTTGTGTCCTGGTTGAATTCGCGGCTGGAAATTGTGGTGATGGCCATCATGGTTGGCCCTCCTGAAGCTGCTTTGTAGAAACGTTACTACTATGCGTGTCGCCCCACAACCTCAGAGAGGGCATAGGGCATTACCATTGGTCGCCGTACGCTAGAGATCAGCGCTGAAAAAACAAAACGGCCCCGCCAATTCACATTGGCGGGGCCGTTTTTTTTGTTGCTTCAAGCGTTTGCCTTACTCGGCGTCCGCTGCCTTCTCACCGTGAGACAGGCTGTAGACGTAAGCGGCCAGCAGGTGAACCTTGTCGTTGCCTTGCAGCTGTTCTTGCGCAGGCATCTGGCCCTGACGGCCGTAACGGATGGTCTGTTGCAGTTGAGCGAAGCTCGAACCGTAGATGAACGCTGCCGGGTGAGTCAGGTTGGGTGCGCCCATCGCTGGCGTGCCTTTGCCTTCCGGACCGTGGCACGCCACGCAGTTGGTGGCGAACAGTTTCTGCCCGGCAACCGGGTCGGCCTTGGTGCCTTCCGGCAGCTTGCGGCCATCGAGGTTGGTCAGGACAAACGCGGCCACGTCGGCCACGCCTTGCTCGCCGATCACTTCAGCCCATGCAGGCATCACGGCGTGACGACCGCCCATGATGGTGGTCTTGATGGTTTGCGGCTCGCCGCCCCAGCGCCAGTCGGCGTCGGTCAGGTTCGGGAAACCATAGGCGCCCTTGGCGTCGGAACCGTGGCAAACCGAGCAGTTGGAGGCGAACAGGCGGCCACCCATCTTCAGGGCTTGCGGGTCCTTGGCCACTTCTTCGATTGGCATGGCAGCGAACTTGGCGAAGATCGGACCGAACCTGGCGTCCGACTTGGCCATTTCCTTTTCCCACTCGTGAACGCCGGTCCAGCCGGTCTGGCCGTTGGCGAACGGGGTCTGCTTCTCGTTGTCGAGGTAGCCGTAACCCGGCAGCAGGCCTTTCCAGTTACCCAGGCCCGGATACAGCGCCAGGTAGCCCAGTGCGAAGATGATGGTGCCCACGAACAGCATGAACCACCATTTCGGCAGCGGGTTGTCGTACTCCTCGATCCCGTCGAAGGAGTGCCCGACTGTCTCGTCCGTCTGCTCTGCGCGCTGGCCCTTGCGGGTCGACAGCAGCAGCCAGGTCAGGGAAAAGATCGTACCGAGACTGAGGACTGTGACGTACAGACTCCAGAATGTAGTCATTCTTTGTTACTCCTAGAAGCTTGCTCGACGTGCTTGATGGCTTCGGGATCATCCGCGAAAGGCAGCAAGGTCGCGTCTTCAAACTCCGACTTGCGCTTGGGACTGAACACCCACAGTGCCAGTCCGATGAAGGCCACCATCACGACAACGGTGCCTAGGCCACGAATCATCCCGATATCCATCCAATTCACCGTTTGCTTTTGATGATGGTGCCCAGGCCTTGCAGATAGGCCACCAGCGCGTCCATTTCGGTTTTGCCCTTCACAGCATCCTTGGCGCCGGCGATGTCTTCGTCGGTGTAAGGGACGCCGAGCGTGCGCAAGACTTCCATTTTTTTTGCGGTATCTTTGCCGTCGAGCTTGTTTTCCACGAGGAACGGGTAGGCCGGCATTTTCGACTCGGGCACTACGTTGCGCGGGTTGTACAAGTGCGCACGCTGCCAGTCATCGGAGTAACGGCCGCCGACACGGGCCAGGTCCGGACCGGTACGCTTGGAACCCCACAGGAACGGGTGGTCCCAGACGCTTTCACCGGCGACCGAGTAGTGGCCGTAGCGTTCGGTTTCGGCACGGAACGGACGGATCATCTGCGAGTGGCAGCCGACACAACCGTTGGCGATATAAACGTCCCGGCCTTCCAGTTCCAGGGCGGTGCGGGGCTTCATGCCCTCGACCGGCTTGTTGGTGACATCCTGGAAAAACAGCGGAACGATCTGGGTCAGGCCGCCGATGCTGACGGCGATGACCATGAAGAAGGCCAGCAGGCCAATATTCTTCTCGACTGCTTCATGCTTCATCAGTGAGCTCCAACTACGGCAATCTGTTCGGCGGCTTTGGCTTCAGCCGGGTTCGAGGCGCGTACGGTACGGAATACGTTGTAGGCCATGAACAACATGCCGGTGGCGAAGAACGCACCGCCCAGGGCACGGACGATGAAGCCCGGGTGGCTGGCTTGCAGCGCTTCGACGAACGAGTAGGTAAGGGTGCCGTCGTCGTTGATTGCACGCCACATCAGGCCCTGGGTGATGCCGTTGACCCACATCGAGGCGATGTAGAGCACGGTACCGATGGTCGCGAGCCAGAAGTGGGTGTTGATCAGGCCGGTGCTGTGCATCTGCGCACGACCGAACAGTTTCGGGATCATGTGGTAGATGGCGCCGATCGAGATCATCGCAACCCAGCCCAAGGCGCCTGCGTGTACGTGGCCGATGGTCCAGTCGGTGTAGTGCGACAGCGAGTTGACGGTCTTGATGGCCATCATCGGGCCTTCGAAGGTCGACATGCCGTAGAACGCCAGGGAGACGACCAGGAAGCGCAGGATCGGGTCGGTGCGCAGCTTATGCCAGGCGCCCGACAGGGTCATCATGCCGTTGATCATGCCGCCCCAGCTCGGCGCGAGCAGGATGATCGACATCGCCATGCCCAGGGACTGAGCCCAGTCCGGCAGCGCGGTGTAGTGCAGGTGGTGGGGACCGGCCCAGATGTACAGGGTGATCAGTGCCCAGAAGTGCACGATCGACAAACGATAGGAGTAGATCGGACGCTCGGCCTGTTTCGGCACGAAGTAGTACATCATGCCCAGGAAGCCGGTGGTCAGGAAGAAGCCCACGGCGTTGTGGCCGTACCACCACTGGATCATCGCGTCCGTCGCGCCCGAGTAGGCCGAGTAGGACTTGAACAGGCTGACCGGCAGCGACATGTGGTTGACGATATGCAGCATCGCTGTCACGACGATGAACGCGCCGTAGAACCAGTTACCCACATAGATGTGCTTGGTCTTGCGCTTGACGATGGTGCCGAAGAACACCAGACCGTAGGTGACCCAGACAATGGCCAGCAGAATAGCCAGGGGCCATTCCAGCTCCGCGTATTCCTTGGTGGTGGTGAAACCCATCGGCAAGGTAATGATCGCGCCGACGATCACCGCTTGCCATCCCCAGAAGGTGAAGGCGGCGAGGCTGTCGGAAATCAGTCGCGTTTGGCAGGTTCGCTGCACGACGTAATAAGAAGTGGCAAACAGTGCACATCCACCGAAGGCGAAAATCACCAGGTTGGTGTGCAATGGGCGCAGGCGTCCAAAGCTCGTCCATGGCAGACCGAAGTTCAACTCCGGCCAGACCAGTTGCGAGGCAATGAAGACACCGAGCCCCATGCCAAGGATCCCCCAGACCACCGTCATGATGGCGAACTGGCGGACTACCTTATAGTTATAAGCAGTCGGACTGATTGCTGTGCTCATTCTAAGGTTCCACGGTTTGGGTGTTTTATTAGGATTAAAAATCGGCCGCAAGTATGGAGAAAGCAAGGGGTCATTGCAACGCGCCATGACCTGGGTCAATGCTTTCAAAAGCTGATTCTGCGGCCTTTCCATGCGCCGCGTAAGGACAAAATTGCCCGCGGGCAAAACATCCCGGCGGACTGATCAGGCGAGGGGGTCAGGTCGGATGTAACGGGGTGTGTTCAAACGCAACGTTTGGCTGACCGAAGGCAATTGGTGCGACAGCCGGTATCTACCAGCCTTTGCGGCCTGTCATCGGGCAGATTCGTCGAACACATCGTTCAGGGTCGACCTGGAACCGGCACCGGCCAGTCCGCATCGGGGGAAGCTTAGACCCGAATCCTGGGATCCGAAAGAAAGAGTCACAGAGGGTGCGACAATGCGTCGCAAAGGGGCAGGGAACTGCCGCATCCGCGAGAATGCGGCAGCAGAGCGGTCGGGATTTATTCGCGGTTGTCTTCAGCCTGCAGGCGCTCGGTATTCAAACTGTGGGACAGGCTGTACACATACGCGGCCAGCAATTGCACCTTATCGCTGCCCAGCAGTTCGTTCTGCGCCGGCATATGGCCCTGGCGGCCATGCCGAATCGTCTGCTCAAGTTGTGTCAGGCTCGTCCCGTAAATGAAGCCGGCCGGGTGCGTCAGGTTCGGCGCGCCCATGGCTTCAGTGCCCTGGCCGTTTGCCCCATGGCAAGCCACGCAGGTGGTGCTGAACGCTTGCTGTCCGGCCTGCAGGTCGGCTTTGCTGTCGGCAGGCAATGGCAGCTTGGCCAGGCCATGGCGCACATACGCGGCGACGTTTTTCACACCTTCCTCACCCAGGACTTCACCCCAGGCCGGCATCATCGCCATCCGGCCACCCATGATGGTGGTCTTGATGGTTTCTGCATTGCCGCCCCAGCGCCAGTCGCTGTCGGTCAGGTTGGGGAAGCCGAACGCACCCTTGGCATCCGAGCCGTGGCACACCGAGCAGTTGGAGGCAAACAGGCGGCCGCCCATTTTCAATGCCTGTGGGTCCTTGGCCACTTCTTCCACGGGCATTGCCGCAAACTTCGCGAAGATCGGCCCGAACTTCCCGTCAGCCTTGGCCATCTCCTTTTCCCATTCGTGCACCCCGGTCCAGCCGTTTTCGTAGCCGGGGAGGACGCCTTTCCAGTTGCCCAGGCCCGGATAGAGGATCAGGTAGCCGACGGCGAATGCCAAGGTGCCGGCGAACAGCATGAACCACCATTGCGGCAACGGGTTGTCGTACTCCTCGATGCCGTCGAAGCTGTGGCCCATGGTCTGGTCGACACTGCCCTTGGTTTCACCCTTGCGGGTGCCGATCAACAGCCAGGTCAGGCCGATCAGGCTGCCGATGGTCAGTACGCAGATCCACGTACTCCAGAAGGTGGTCATGGCCGGGTACTCCTTGTGACAGGTTCTTCAGTGATGTCGGGTTGTGGTTCGTCGGCGAACGGCAGCAGGCGCGCTTCGGCGAATTCCGGGCCGCGCTTGCCGTTGAATACCCACAGCGTCAGGCCGACAAAGGCCACGAACACCACGACGGTGCCAAGGCCGCGGATCATTCCAGTGCTCAATTCGATCTCTATAAAAGACATGGGCATGGCTCACCTCTTGCTCTTGATCGCAGTGCCGAGCACTTGCAGGTAGGCGACCAGCGCATCCATTTCGCTCTTGCCCTTGAGCGAAGCGACGGCGCCGGTAATGTCTTCGTCGGTGTACGGCACGCCCAGGGTGCGCATGGCCTTGATCTTGGTTTCGGTGTGGCTGCTGTCGAGCTGATTGGCCACCAGCCACGGGTAGGCCGGCATCTTCGACTCCGGCACGACGTTGCGAGGGTTGTACAAGTGCGCGCGGTGCCAGTCATCCGAATAACGCGCGCCGACCCGCGCCAGGTCCGGCCCGGTGCGTTTCGAGCCCCACAGGAACGGGTGGTCCCAGACGCTTTCGCCGGCCACCGAGTAGTGCCCGTAGCGTTCGGTCTCGGCGCGGAACGGCCGGATCATCTGCGAGTGACAGCCGACGCAGCCTTCGCGGATATAGATGTCGCGACCTTCCAGTTGCAGCGCGGTGTAGGGCTTCATGCCTTCCACCGGTTTGTTGGTCACGTCCTGGAAGAACAGCGGGACGATCTGGGTCAGGCCGCCAATGCTCACGGCCAGGATCATCAGCAGCAGCAACAGGCCGACGTTTTTCTCGATAGTTTCGTGTTTCATGGCGGACTCCTCAGGCCATCTGCGCGGCAGCGGCGACGGCGGCAGGCTGCGAGGCCCGCACGGTGCGCCAGGTGTTGTAGGCCATCAGGAACATGCCGCTGAGGAAGATCGCGCCACCCACCAGCCGCACGACGAAGCCAGGGTGGCTGGCCACCAGGGTTTCGACGAAGGAGTAAGTCAGCGTGCCATCCTCGTTCACCGCACGCCACATCAGGCCCTGGGCGATGCCGTTGACCCACATCGAGGCGATGTACAGAACGGTGCCGATGGTGGCGAGCCAGAAGTGCGCGTTGATCAGGCCGATGCTGTGCATCTGCTCGCGGCCGAAGACTTTCGGGATCATGTGGTACAGCGCGCCGATGGAGATCATCGCCACCCAGCCCAAGGCGCCTGCGTGTACGTGGCCGATGGTCCAGTCGGTGTAGTGGGAGAGGGCGTTGACCGTCTTGATCGCCATCATCGGCCCTTCGAAGGTCGACATACCGTAGAACGCCAGCGACACCACAAGGAAGCGCAGGACCGGGTCGCTGCGCAACTTATGCCAAGCGCCCGACAGGGTCATCATGCCGTTGATCATCCCGCCCCAGCTCGGCGCCAGCAGGATCAGYGACATCACCATGCCCAGCGACTGCGCCCAGTCTGGCAGCGCGGTGTAGTGCAGGTGGTGTGGGCCCGCCCAGATGTACAAGGTGATCAGCGCCCAGAAGTGCACGATCGACAAGCGATAGGAATACACCGGACGCTCGGCCTGTTTCGGCACAAAGTAGTACATCATCCCGAGGAAACCGGCGGTGAGGAAAAAGCCTACGGCGTTGTGTCCATACCACCATTGCACCATCGCATCGGTAGCGCCGGAGTACAGCGAGTAGGACTTGGTGAAGCTGACCGGCAATTCCATGTTGTTGACGATGTGCAGAATCGCCACGGTGATGATGAACGCACCGAAGAACCAGTTACCGACATAAATGTGTTTGGTCTTGCGCTGCATGATCGTGCCGAAGAACACGATGGCGTAGGCGACCCAGACGATGGTGATCAGGATGTCGATCGGCCATTCCAGCTCGGCGTATTCCTTGGAGCTGGTGTAGCCCAGCGGCAGGCTGATGGCCGCCAGCAGGATCACAAGCTGCCAGCCCCAGAAACAGAATGCGGCAACTGCGGGAGCAAATAAGCGTGTTTGGCACGTCCGTTGTACGGAGTACAACGAACTGGCGAACAAGGCGCAGCCGCCAAAGGCGAAGATCACCGCGTTGGTGTGCAGGGGGCGCAAGCGGCCGAAGCTGGTCCACGGCAGATTGAAGTTGAGTTCGGGCCAGACCAACTGGGCAGCGAGAAAAACCCCGAGCCCCATGCCGACGATGCCCCACACCACCGTCATAATGGCGAATTGGCGGACCACCTTGTAGTTGTAGGCGGTACTGATAGAAGTGTTCATGGTTCCCCATCCACGGTTCAGCCGAAGTGAGCGCACTCGCGCAAGGCAGCGCACCCTTCGCCCGGAGTTATAGGCAGACTAAAAGCGAGGCAAGCATGAACAAWGGGCACAAGGCCRGTATTGACGGGGRTCAATGGGCGCAGTGCGTGCGGGATCATGGATGGTTGTGGAATGCCGCCGCTGGCAAGGCTGCGGCGACGCTGATCCTCGCCCATGGCGCCGGCGCACCGATGGACAGCGACTGGATGAGCGACATGGCTGCACGCCTCGCCGCTCAAGGCGTCAACGTGTTGCGCTTCGAGTTTCCGTACATGGCGCAGCGGCGCATCGACGGCGGTAAACGCCCGCCGAACCCGGCGCCGAAACTGCTGGAATGCTGGCGCGAGGTGTATGCCCAGGTGCGACGCCATGTCACTGGGCCGCTGGCCATCGGCGGCAAGTCCATGGGCGGGCGGATGGCCAGTTTGCTCGTGGATGAATTGGGCGCGGATGGGCTGGTGTGCCTGGGGTATCCGTTCTATGCGGTGGGTAAACCGGAGAAGCCGCGGGTTGAGCATCTGGCGGGGTTGAAGACTCGAACCTTGATCGTGCAGGGCGAGCGCGATGCGCTGGGCAATCGTGAGGCGGTCGAGGGGTATGCGCTATCGCCGGGTATCGAGGTGTTCTGGCTGGTGGCAGGGGATCATGATCTGAAGCCGTTGAAGGCTTCCGGGTTTAGCCATGAGCAGCATTTGGCGGCTGCGGCGCAGAAGGTGGCCGCATTTCTTCGATGAGGTTTTGTGCAGGCTGTGATGGCCCCATCGCGAGCAAGCTCGCTCCCACAGTGATGTGTGGTGTGGCTTGATTTCGTGAACAACGCGAAACCCTGTGGGAGCGAGCTTGCTCGCGATGAGGGACTACCAGGCAACATCACTTTCACAGGCTCAATAAAAAACCCGGAAGTGTTCACTGTCCGGGTTTTTTGTCACTCCAGCCTCTATCAGCGGTTAAACCGCTCCACCAACGAATATTGCGTATTGGCAGTCTTGGTCAGCTCTTCACTCAGCAACGCCGAGTTCTGCGCCTGTTCCGAAGTCTGGTCCGCCAGGTCCGAAATGTTGCTGATGTTGCGGCTGATTTCTTCGGCCACGGCACTTTGCTCTTCGGTCGCGGCAGCGATCTGGGTGGTCATGTCGGTGATGTTGGCCACCGCTTCGCTGATCCCCACCAGTGCCTGGTCCGCTTCCAGTACCCGCGCCACGCCTTCTTCCGCCTGACGATGCCCGGCTTCCATGGTCTGCACGGCAGTACTGGCGGTTTGCTGGAGCTTGGCGATCAGCGCATGAATCTGCCCGGTGGATTCGCTGGTGCGTTGCGCCAGTTGACGGACTTCGTCGGCCACCACCGCAAAACCGCGACCCATCTCGCCGGCACGGGCCGCTTCGATGGCAGCGTTCAGGGCCAGCAGGTTGGTCTGGTCGGCGATGCCTTTGATCACGTCGACCACACCTCCGATTTCGTTGCTGTCCTTGGCCAGTTGGGTCACGGTCACGCCGGTTTCACCGACCACCACCGACAGGCGCTGGATGGCTTCGCGGGTCTCCCCGGCGATGTCACGACCACGACCGGTCAGGCGATTGGCTTCCTGGGTGGCATCGGCGGTGCGTTGTACGTGGCTGGCGACTTCCTGGGTGGTAGCGGCCATCTGGTTGACCGCGGTGGCCACCTGTTCGGTCTCGACCCGTTGACGTTCCAGGCCGCTGGAGCTGTTGTGCGCCAGGGCATCGGATTGCCTGGCCTGATCGGTCAGGTGTTCGGCCGTGTCCTGCAAACGCGTCAGGCAGGTTTTCAGGCGTGCTTCCTGACTGAGTATGGACATTTCCAGACGCGCCTGGGCGCCGCGACTGTCGGTGTACATCTGTGCGATCAACGGATCGGAGGTGGTCTGCTCGGCCAGGCGCAGCAAGCGCTTGAGGCCACGCTGCTGCCACTGAAGGCCCATCAGGCCCAGTGCTACCGAGAGTCCTGCTGCCAGGGCAAACCCCCAATGGGAGTTCAGCGATGCACCGATCATGAAGCTCAATTGGCTGACCAGAATGAACGGCAGCCAGTCCTGCAGGATCGGCAACCATTTATCCGAGGAGGGAACGGCCGGCTTGCCCTGGTTGATGCGTTGGTAGAGCGCTTCGGCGCGGCGGATCTGTTCGGCAGTGGGCTTGACCCGCACCGACTCGTAACCGATCACCTGATTGCCTTCGAAGATCGGTGTCACATAGGCGTTCACCCAGTAATGATCACCGCTCTTGCAGCGATTCTTGACAATGCCCATCCATGGCAAGCCTTGTTTCAATGTGCCCCACATGTGCGCGAACACCGCGGCCGGGACGTCGGGGTGACGGACCAGGTTGTGCGGTGCACGGATCAGCTCCTCTCGGGAAAACCCGCTGATTTCGACGAAAGCCTCGTTACAGTAGGTGATCATGCCCTTGGCATCGGTGGTGGAAATCAACCGTTGCTGAGCCGGAAAGGTCCGTTCGCGTTGTGTAGTGGGTTGGTTGTTACGCATGGCTTTTTCAATCCGCAAGGCTTTCAAGAGTTGTCGGCTGCGTCGCGGGTTTATTGAATGTTTTTTTAATAACCTGACGTGTGTCTCAAATTCGCCCTGCGTTGAAAGGATTGACCTGCCCAGCGGTTGAACTTTTCAGGTTTCCCTTAATGGACCCGGCGCGTATGATTCGCGGCTATTTTGCGCGTGACGTTATTTTTGGTCAGGTAGCAAGCAGTACATAACATCCAGGGTGTCGCCGGGTTTCCTGCATTTACATTAATGGAATTTGATTGTTGTTCAGCTTTTGGAAAAGGGATGGGGATGAATAGGGCAAGTAGCAATGCGTAAGAAAGTTGCAATCATAGGGACGTCGTTCCGTTTTCCAGGCTCTACTTCTGCAACTTTTTGGCCGCACCTACTGGACCGGCAGAGCTTTATTACCCAAGCGGACTTTTCTCGCTGGTCCAAGGACGAGTTCCTGCACCCGGACAAGGCAAACCCAGCAACGTCGTACACGTTTGCTTCCGGTTCCCTGGGCGATATTTCTACTTTCGATGCTGGATTCTTCAATATTTCTCCTCGTGAAGCGGCGGTCATGGACCATGGAC
>NZ_JBFUIC010000039.1:0-31153 GCF_056402075.1 Pseudomonas sp. P4_C3 | reverse complement strand
GATGAGGGCCGACAGACCACCAAAGAATCACCTGAAGAATCCAATAACTCCAAGAGGTGTCGATATGCGTCTATTGAAATCCGTGGTCCCGGCCGCGCTGGCGGTCCTGTTCAGCGCCGTTGCCCAGGCTCAGCCACAGGTCAGCGTCTACAACTGGACCGACTACATCGGCGAAACCACCCTCGTCGACTTCCAGGCGAAAACCGGGATCAAGGTGATCTACGACGTATTCGATTCCAACGAAACCCTGGAGGGCAAGCTGCTTGCCGGTCGTACCGGGTATGACGTGGTGGTGCCGTCCAACCACTTCCTCGCCCGTCAGGTGAAGGCGGGTGCGTTCCTCAAGCTCGATCGCGAGCAACTGCCGAGTTTCCAGAACCTTGACCCGAAACTGCTGACGCTGCTGGAGAAAAACGATCCGGGCAACTCGCACTCGGTACCGTACCTGTGGGGTACCAACGGCATCGGCTATAACGTCGACAAGGTCAAGCAAGTGCTGGGCATCGATCACATCGATTCCTGGGCAGTGCTGTTCGAACCGGAAAACATCAAGAAGCTCAGCGCCTGCGGCGTGTCGATGATGGACTCGGCGGACGAAGTGTTCCCGGCGATGCTCAACTACATGGGCATGGACCCGCGCAGCGAAAACCCCGAGGACTTCAAAAAGGCCGAAGCCAAGCTGCTGCAGATCCGCCCCTACATCACCTACTTCCACTCCTCCAAGTACGTTTCGGACCTGGCCAATGGCGATATCTGCGTGGCCTTCGGTTACTCGGGTGACGTGTTCCAGGCCGCCAACCGCGCCAAGGAAGCCAGGAACGGCGTGAACATCGCCTACGCCATTCCCAAGGAAGGCGCCAACCTGTGGTTTGACCTGCTGGCCATCCCCGCCGACGCCAGTAATCCGAAAGAAGCCCACGCCTTCATCAACTACCTGCTGGACCCGCAAGTGATTGCCAAGGTCAGTGCTTCGGTCGGTTATGCCAACCCGAACCCGGCCGCCAAGCAGTACATGGACCCTGAGCTGGTCGGCAATCCCGAGGTTTATCCGTCCCAGGAAGTCCTCGACAAACTCTACATCTCCACCACGCCGCCGCAGTCGATCATGCGTCTGATGACCCGCTCGTGGAGCAAAGTGAAGTCCAACAAATGAATCAGTACACCAAGGAACACACCCTCTCCTATTACGCGGCGTCCGCCAGGGGCATGCGACAGCGTCCCGCGCTGTCCTCGGACCTGGAGGCCGATGTCTGCGTGGTCGGCGCGGGCTTCACCGGCATCAACACCGCCATCGAACTGGCCCAGCGCGGGCTCTCGGTGGTCCTGCTGGAGGCTCGGCGGATTGGCTGGGGCGCCAGCGGGCGCAACGGCGGCCAGTTGATTCGCGGCATCGGTCATGACGTCAGCGGCTTTGCAAAGCACATCGGTGCCGAAGGCGTGCAATACCTGGAGTACGCCGGGACCGAATCGGTGCAGGTGGTGGCCAATCGCATCCGAGAGCAAGGCATCGATTGCGACCTGCGCTGGGGCTTTTGCGAACTGGCCAATACCCCGGCCCAGTTCAAGGCGTTCAAGGCCGAGCAGGCAGAGCTGATCGAGTCCGGCTATGCCTTTGAAACCCGGCTGGTCGCGCCGGAGCAGATCCGTGAACAGGTGGTGAACTCCGGCGTGTATGCAGGAGGCCTGGTCGATATGGGCTCGGGACATTTGCATCCGCTGAACCTGGCGCTCGGTGAAGCGAAGGTCGCCGAGTCACTTGGCGTGCAGATCTTCGAGCAGAGTCCGGTGCTGGAGTTGATCCACGGCAGCACGGTGCAGGTCCGTTGCGCCGGTGGCACGGTGCGTGCCGGTACGCTGGTGCTGGCTTGTAACGCGCATCTCGAAGAGCTTGAACCGAAGCTCAGCGGCAAGGTGCTCCCGGCGGGCAGCTACATCATTGCCACCGAACCCTTGTCAGAAGATGCCGCGAGACAACTGATCCCTCACAACCTCGCGCTGTGCGACCAGAAAGTCGGCCTGGATTACTACCGGCTCTCGGCTGACCGGCGCTTGCTGTTCGGCGGAGCCTGCCATTACTCCGGGCGCGATCCTTCGGACATCAGCGCCTACATGCGCCCGCAGATGCTCAAGGTGTTCCCGCAACTGGCCAATGCGCGCATCGACTTTCAGTGGGGCGGCAAGATCGGTATCTCGGCCAACCGCTTCCCCCAGGTCGGGCGCCTGAGCCAGCACCCGAACGTGTTCTACGCCCAGGGTTACTCCGGCCATGGCCTGAACGTGACCCACTGGTGCGCGAAGTTGTTGGGCGAAGCGATCCATGCTGGCCACAGCAAAGGCTTCGACGTGTTCAGCGCCGTGCCGCACATGACCTTCCCCGGCGGACGCGCCCTGCGTTCACCGTTGCTGGCCCTTGGCATGTTCTGGTATCGGATGCGGGAAGTGCTCGGTTGACCGGGTAGCCGTGGCGAGGGAGTTCCCCCGCCTGGCTGACAGAAATGCAGCGGTCTTGAGCAAGACCGCTGCCGCACCGCTAGTTAGGCACCGGGATATTGACGCCCTCCTTCTGCAAGCTTTCCCGAATCGACTGGAATTTCTGGTACTTGGACAACTCGATCGGCCCGTCATAGCCCATGCTTTGCAGCTTGCGTGGCGGGTATTTGATGTAGGTCTGCATCAGCTTGTTGATCGCCTGACTGATCGGCACCATGGTCCAGGTGCGCTCGGTGACGTTACTCATGAAGATGTCGTAGCGCTCCTGTGGATCTTGCAGCAAGTCAAAGACTTGCGGCACGACCGCCACGTACTTCGACTCCCCTTTCCAGCCCAGGTTGGTGTCCACGGCCAGGCCGCCGGTCGGCACTCCGTTGTCGCCACGCAGGTTGAACACGGCCTTGTAGTTGCCTACGCGGGCCGCCCCCGGCGACAACTCGTTTTCGGTGAAGTAGAACCACTCTTTACGTGGGTCGGGGCCAGTGCCGGTTATCACCGGGGTCATGTCGTAGCTGTCGAAATAGATCGGCTGACCTTCGCGATCTTTCTCCGGCAACTTGATGCCGGCCACCGAGGCGAAGGTCGCCATCAAGTCGAGCCCGCCGAGAATGTCGTGGTTCTTGGCATTGGGCTTGATTTTTCCAGGCCAGGTCATGATTGCAGGGACCCGGTTACCGCCCTCGCGCACGGTGCCCTTGGTGCCACGGAATGGCGTGTAGCCGGCGTCCGGATAAACGTCCTGCCAGGCGCCGTTGTCGGTGGTGTAAACCACCAGCGTGTTCTTATCCAGGCCCAGCGCCTTGAGCTTGTCCATGATATGGCCGATGCGCGTATCCAGTTCGACCACCGAGTCGGCGTACTTGGACTTGGAGATCGACTTGTGAACGAACTCCGGTGCCGGCAGGTTCGGCTGGTGCACTTTCATGAAGTTGACGTTGATGAAGAACGGCTTGTCGGATTTGGCGGCGGTGTCGAGGAATTCCAGTGCGGCTTTTTCGACATAACCGTCAAAGTAGGGGATCCCGACTACACCGGGTTTGCCATCGATGACCGGCGTATCAACATACTGGCCGTTGATCTTGAACTCTTCGACGACCTTTTCTCCCGCCTTGCCCGAGAGTGCGCCCTTGGTCACCTTGGTAAACATTTCCCGGGTTTCCGGGTCCATGTCGGGGAACCATGTCGGGTCGGCGTAGGTGTAGGCATTGAGGTGATAGAGGCCGACGTACTTCATCACGTCATAGCCCTGGGCATTGGGCAACGCATAGTCGGCTTCACCCAGGTGCCACTTGCCGGTGAAGTAGGTCTCGTAACCGCCGGTCTTGAGCACCGAGGCCAGCGTCCACTCGGCGGCGGGCAAACCACCGCCCTGGCCCTGGAAGGCCACGGTGGTCATGCCGCTGCGATTGGGGATGCGCCCGGTCTGCATCGCGGCTCGCCCTGGCGTGCAGCTTGGTTGCGCGTAGAACGAGTAAAAGGTTGTGCCCTCAGCGGCCAGTTCGTCGATGCTGGGTGTCGGCATGCCCCGGCCGACACCGCCACCGTACGGCCCCAGATCGCCGTAGCCGGTATCGTCGGACACGATGAACAGGATATTGGGCTTTTCTGTTTGTGCTGCCAGGGCCATACCGTTAAGCGCTATCAGTAATGAACCTGCAATGTAGAACCTTGAGCGATGCGAGAGTTTTTTCATGGCGACCTTCCTTTATCGGGACGGATCCTTGTGGCCGGCTACTTGTTTTCAAGTAATCCGTGACCGGACCCTGGTGAGTTACCCCAAACCATGCCCTCTGGTTAGTTCCAGGCGTTCAACGACCCAAACAATGGAACTCCCGTTGCTACTCAAGGCACCCGAGTCAGCCTAGTACGGTTATTTTTAAAACGCCCATTGCAGGCAGTGGAATTCGAAGTCGTTCGTCGCTTGCTTCCCATGTAATTCCGTGGGTCGAGTCATCCCCCGGCGGCGGATAGCCTTCAGCTTGCGACTTTCGATTTGCTCAATTGCGAGTCACTTCTATATTGAGGGGGTGCTCTGAACTTCCTGCCTTCTGTTGAGCTTGACCCATGGCAACTACTGATCAGCTGATCATCTGCGAGCACTGCGACAGCGTGTACCAAAAAGTAACGCTCGCCAAACATCAGAAAACCCTGTGTACGCGCTGCGGCGGCGTGCTTCAGCGCTATAACGGCCTCAYGGTGGAACAGCGTCTTGCCTTGACCTTCACGGCGCTGATGCTCTGGGTATTCGCCAATTTCTATCCGGTGATGAGCATCAGCTTCAAAGGCGTGAAGAACAGCGCAACGCTCTGGGACTCGGTGCTGGCCCTGAGCCTGGGGCCTATCACGTTCATCGCCATGGTGGCGGCAATCGCCATGATCATCGCGCCGATTTTCCAGCTGTTGCTGCTGATCTGGGTGCTGGGCTTCGCCCTCTCCCGGCAACGCTCGCCCGGATTCAAATTCTGCATGCGCTGGCTGGAAACCCTGAGGCCCTGGAGCATGCTCGAAGTCTGCCTGCTGGGCGCCATGGTCGCAGTGATCAAACTCGCCGGACTGCTCGATGTGCTGCCCGGCATAGGGTTGTTTGCCCTGGCTGCGCTGAGCCTGATGATGATCCGCATCGCCGGGCGCGATATCCGCGAACTATGGGACATCGTATGAGCACACCTCCGTACGCCGACGAGCTCAACCTGTGCCTGTGTCACACCTGCGGGCTGGCCTGCGACATGACTGGCGAACCTCACGAATGCGAACGCTGCGGCGCGCCTTTGCATCGACGCAAGACCAATGCCATGACCCGGACCTGGGCCTACATGATCGCCGCCCTGGTGTTTTACATCCCCGCCAATTTGCTGCCGGTAATGAACACCAAAATGGTCGGCCATGGCGCCGACAGCACGATCATGAGCGGCGTGCTGGAGTTCTGGCAAGCCGGAGCCTGGGACATCGCCCTGATCATCTTCATTGCCAGTATCGCGGTGCCGGGCATCAAGTTCGTCGCCGTCACGCTGCTGCTGGTCACCGTGCAACGCGACAGCGAGTGGGCACGTAAAGAGCGGTCGACGCTGTACCGCTTCGTCGAGGTCATCGGTTACTGGTCGATGCTCGATGTGATCGTGGTCGCCCTGGTGGCCTCGCTGGTGAAATTCCAGGCCCTGGCCGACATCGAGCCGCGCCCGGGCATTCTGTTTTTTGGTCTGGTGGTGGTGTTCACCATGCTCTCGGCCATGAGTTTCGACCCGCGCATGATCTGGGATAAAGAACGGGAAAACCCACACAATGAGGAGGTCACGGATGAAGTCACAAGCCACTGACGGGCCGCAAGCCCCCGGGCCGGCGCCGATCAAGACCCGCCGTTTCAGCGTCTCGCTGGTCTGGATCGTGCCGATCGTCGCGGTGTTGGTGGGTATTTCGCTGGTGGTTCACAGCATTCTGCAGCAAGGCCCGACCATCGTTGTCACGTTCAAGACCGGGGACGGCCTGACCGCGAATAAAACCGAGGTCAAATACCGCAATGTCGTGATTGGTCATGTCTCCGATGTGGAACTGAGCGCTGACCAGAAGAGCGTCAACGCCACGATCAAACTGGAAAAGCAGGCCGAAAGCTTTACCCGTGAAGACTCGCAGTTCTGGGTCGTGCGGCCGCGCATTGGCGCTGGCGGTGTGTCCGGCATCGATACGCTGCTGTCGGGCGATTACATCGGTGCCGATATCGGCCAGGCCAACGGCCGGGCAAAAAACTTCATGGGGCTGGAGAGTCCGCCGCCCATCACCTACGGCGAGCCGGGCAAGCGTTTCACCCTGTTCACACAGGACCTGGGGTCGCTGGATATCGGCTCTCCGGTCTACTACCGCAAGATCCCGGTGGGTCAGGTGGTGGCCTACGCGCTGGACCCGGATGGCAAAGGCGTGAACATCGAGCTGTTCATCCATGCACCCAATGACAAGTACGTCACCGAAAACACCCGTTTCTGGAACGCCAGCGGCATAGACGTGAGCGTCGGCGCCAACGGTTTTGCGGTCAAGACCGAATCGTTGTCTTCCTTGCTGGTGGGCGGTATTGCCTTCCGCGCGCCCGACTACAGCCCTGACGATAAACCTGCGGCTGCCGAGTACGCCTACGAACTGTTCGAAGACCAGCAAACCGCCCTCGCCCCGCCAAACGGCAAGCCGCAGTACCTGGCCATGCGTTTCGACCAGGCAATGCGCGGGCTCAAGGTCGATGCTCCGGTGGAATTCCTCGGCGTGGAAATCGGCAAGGTGGTGGCAGTCAATCTGGATTACGACGAGAAAAAACGCTCCTTTCCGGTCAACGTCGGCATCGTGATTTACCCGCAACGCCTGGGCCAGGCCCACATCAAAATGCTCAAGGCGCTCAATCATGACCCTAATAACGAAGCCGCTGGCGTACGCTTGATCGGCACCTTCATCGAAAACGGCCTGCGTGCCCAGGCCCGCACCGGCAACTTCCTGACCGGCCAGTTGTACATCTCCCTGGACTTCTACCCCAAGGCCGACAAAGTCGCCTTCGATGCAAATGCACGCCCGGTCATGATTCCGACCCTTCCCGGCAGCCTCGAGCAATTGCAGGAAAAACTCGAGTCCATGGTCGACAAGATCAACAAACTGCCGATCGAGCGAATCGCCGGCAATCTCGATGGCAATCTCGTCGAACTGCGCAAAGGCATCATGCAATTCAACGGCAAGATCATGCCTGGCGTGCAGACCACCTTGTCAGATGTCAGCAAAACCCTGGAAACCGCCAATTCGACCCTGCAGTCCGCCAGTTCGACCTTGGCCGACGATTCACCGCAACGGGAAAAACTGGGGCAAACCCTGGATGAACTGGGACGTACGTCGAGATCCTTGCGTGATCTTTCGGATTACCTGGGACGGCATCCGGAATCGCTGCTTCGCGGCCGTCCGAACAATGCCGCACCCGTGGATCTGCAGGGGCCACCGCGCAATTGAACACAGGAGCAACACCCATGGCTTTTCCGCTGAAGTTCACCCTGGTCACCGCGATATTGCTGCTCGCCGCTTGCCGCAGTGACCCGATTCAATTCCACACCCTGACCCCGGCCCAGGTGGGCGATCATTCAATGACCACCGTCGGGGTGATTCAGATCGAGACGATCAGCGTGCCGCCCCAGGTCGATCGTGCGCAGATCGTCATTCGCCAAGGCAACAGTGGCCTGGCGATCCTGGAAACCCATTGGTGGGCTGCGACCCTCGTGGATGAATTGCGCGGTGCGCTGGCCGATCAACTGAGCAACAGTCCGGTACAAGGCAAATATTCGGTGCGGGTCGATGTGCAGCGTTTTGACTCGGTCCCCGGTCAATACGCGTTKATGGACGTGAAATGGCGTCTGCGCAGTGCCGGCATCGGCGACACGGCACGGGTGATTTGCCGCAGCACCTTGCAAACACCGTCAGGTGCGAGCATCGATGACCTGGTGCTTGCCCAGCAAAACAACGTCAAACGCCTGGCCGCGCTGATCAGCCAGGCTGCCGCCAGACCACAGGCGAGCTGCCCTTCGCCCTGAACGCCTTTTCTCCTGCTTCCCGGATTAACGGCGACACGTTCGCCGTTAATCCCAACCCATACGCCCTCTCTGTTTCCCGCTGTCATTCCATGCAAGTGTAAAAGACAACGTTTCTCAGTACCAAACAAATTATCCGAGCGAACCTCCTATGCAATTTTTTCACATTCCTTTCACCGCCCCGACACCTGCACGGATTTAACGTGGGCCGCAGTTAATTCGCTGAACTTAGTCTCGGCGGACATTTTTTGTGCTGTTTCAGGTTTTGTTTAACAGTACTTCCCTGGCGCTCCTATTGGTGGACAAACTTGGTCAATTCCGTCTCGCGTAAACCGTCTTCGCGCCTGTCTAAATCGGTCGTGGCCATTGCTGCACTGACCGTCGCCGCGGTGGTCACCGGTTTGGTCCTGTGGCCGAAATCCCCGGCCAACCTGGCCCATGAGGGCGCGCAAGCCCGGGCCCAATTGCTGCAACAATGGAGTGCCGGCGAGATCGCGGTGCTGGTTCGTCATGCCGAGCGCTGCGACCGTTCCAGCAATCCTTGCCTGGGCCCGGCTGACGGTATTACCCGAATCGGCAGTGAAGCGGCCGCCGGTGTCGGGCAAGGCCTGGCACGCCTGGGTTTGACGCAAGCCGACATCCTGACCAGCCCGGTGACGCGCACCGTGCAGACCGCGCATTACATGTTCAACAGCGACCCACGGACCCAGGAGTGGCTGGCGACCTGCGGCACGACCCTGCGTAACGATGTCGTGGCGCACAAGGTAGCCCATCGCAACCTGGTGCTGGTGACCCACAGCGGTTGCATCGCCGACTTTGAAAAGCAGGCCGGCCTGAAGCATTCGGCGAAGGACGCCGAGTACGCCAGCGCGCTGTTTGTCCACATCGATGGAAATGGTCAACTGCAAGTACTCGGTATTGTGAATGCCGAAGACTGGAACACTCTGTTACAAGAAAAAAACTGAAATCATTACGGACCGAGAACTTTGCCACTAAGTTGTTTCAAGCCGGACTGAATGGAACCTGAACAAAACAGCGAGAAGTGTGATTGCACTTCTCGCCGTTCAATATCATTCCGGTTTTCTCTCTCACTAGTTGCACATCACTTTTCAACCAGCCATCTAAGCGCCAAGGTCGAGACATGACGTCTAATCAGCCATTGCCAGATTTTACTGGCCATTCTTCCCGTCTGTACGCCCCACCCGCGCCGACCAGCGAGCGCTGGATGCTATTGGCGTTGTTACTGGCGTTCATCGTGTTCTACTTGCTGCCGCTGATGAGCCACGGTCTGTGGATTCCCGATGAAACCCGTTATGCCCAGATCAGCCAGGAAATGCTGCAGGGCGGGAACTGGATCTCACCGCACTTCATGGGCTTGCGTTATTTCGAGAAGCCGATTGCCGGGTACTGGATGATTGCCATCGGCCAGGCGGTGTTTGGTGACAATCTGTTCGGGGTACGCATCGCCTCAGCGTTGAGTACCGGGCTGAGCGTGTGGCTGACCTACCTGATTGCCCGCCGGTTCTGGGGCGATCCGCGCAAAAGCTTTGCCTGCGCACTGTTGTACATGAGCTTCGGGCTGATTGCCGGTCAGGCCGGGTACGCCAACCTCGATCCGCAGTTCACCCTGTGGGTCAACCTGAGCCTGGTTTCACTGTGGTTTGCCATCGACAGCCGCACCACGCGTGCCCGCCTGGGTGCCTGGACGATGCTGGGTATCGCCTGCGGCATGGGCTTCATGACCAAGGGCTTTCTGGCCTGGCTGCTGCCAGCGGCGATCGCCCTGCCCTACATGCTCTGGCAGCGCCGCATGGGTGAGCTGTTGCGTTACGGGCCACTGGCTGTTGTGGTCGCCGCGGCCGTCTGCTTGCCCTGGACATTGGCCATTCATCATCAGGAACCGGACTTCTGGAATTTCTTCTTCTGGAACGAGCACGTACGCCGCTTCGCCGCCGACAATGCGCAACACGCCCGGCCGTGGTGGTTCTACCTGCCGATGCTGGTCGTCTCCGCCCTGCCCTGGGCCGCGTTGTTGCCGACAACGTTCATCCAGGCCTGGAACGACAAGCGCCAGCCCGTCAGCGGTTTTCTCCTGCTCTGGCTGTTGTTGCCATTGGCGATTTTCAGCGTGAGCAGCGGCAAGTTGCCGACCTACATCATGCCGTGCCTGTTGCCGCTGGCGCTGCTGATGGGTCATGCGCTGACCAGCCTGCTGGAACGCGCACAGGGGCGGACGATTCGCGTCAACGGCTGGCTCAACGTGGTCATTGCCACGACGGCCTTGATCGCTTTGCTGTACCTGCAACTGAGCAAAGAGGTTTTTGAGAATACCGAGATGTTCAGCCTGTCCCTGGCGTTCATCGTGCTGTTGGGCTGGATCATCGCCAACGCCCTGCAAATCCTGCGGCCATTGACGTTATGGGCGATGCCGGCCCTCGGCATCTGGCTGCTGGTGGCACTGCTGCCCGCCGCCATGCCGGGCCAGATCGTCGACAGCAAGATGCCCGACCGGTTTATCGCCGAACACCTGGACAGCCTGAACCAGACCACCTCGCTGCTGAGCAACGACCTGGGAGCGGCCTCGGCCTTGTCGTGGCTGACCAGGCGACCGGAAGTGGCGCTGTACAATGTTGTCGGCGAGCTCAAGTATGGTCTTTCGGATCCGGACGCGGCCTCGCGCAAAGTGACTCAGCAAGACATCGGGCAATGGATGACCGAAGCGCGTAAGAAGGGCTCGGTCGGGGTGGTGATGAGGGTCAACAGCGTCGATGAAATTCAGGAAGTCGAGGCGCTGCCCATCGACGGAAAACGCTATCAGCGCGGCAACCTGCAAGTCCTGATCTTCCCGCAAATCCAGCCCTGACAGGCAAGACGCAAAAAACCCGAGAGGTCGAACCGGCCTCTCGGGTTTTTCGTTTTCGCATCGTTTAAGCGACGAGTCGAACCACAGTGGGCACAGCGCTGCTAATCTGAATGAAAATTACATGTATTTACGGTTTTTTTTACGTTATTTTCTCATTTGGATCTCTACATTCCCTGCAATTCAAAATATGCAAATGATTCGCATTGATTTACAAACGTTTCAATGCGCATGACTTTCAAAAAAATGCACCAGGAGCAGCCCGCAGAATGATTCCCAACATCCCTTCGTTCTTGAAAAAGGCCCTGCTGGCCACCGCTTTGCTCAGCGCTGGCCAGGTCTACGCAGCTGACTCCGTCGGCATCGTGGTGTACAACGCGCAACACGAAGGCCTKACCAAGGCCTGGGTCGAGGGCTTTACCCAGGAAACCGGTATTCCCGTGACCTTGCGTAACGGCGATGACACCGAGATGGGCAACCAGATCGTGCAGGAAGGCACGGCTTCTCCGGCGGACGTATTCCTGACCGAAAACTCCCCGGCCATGGTACTGGTCGACAACGCCGGGCTGTTTGCGCCTGTCGACAAGACCACGCTGGAACAGGTTGACTCCGCCTACCGCCCGGCCCACGGCAAATGGGTCGGGATTGCCGCGCGCTCCACGGTGTTTGTGTACAACCCGGGCAAACTGTCGGAAGCCAATCTGCCGAAATCGATCATGGATCTGGCCGATCCGAGCTGGAAGGGTCGCTGGGCTGCCTCGCCAGGCGGTGCTGACTTCCAGGCCATCGTCGCTGCCATCCTGGAACAAAAGGGTGAAGCCGCCACGCTGGAATGGCTGAAAGCGATGAAAACCAACTACACCAACTACCGTGGCAACAGCTCGGTACTCAAGGCGGTGAATGCCGGGCAGATCGACAGCGGCGTGATCTACCACTATTACAGCCTGGTGGATCAGTCCAAGACCGGCGAAAACAGCAAAAACACCGCCCTGCACTATTTCAAGCACAAAGATCCGGGCGCTTTTGTTAGCATCTCCGGCGGCGGCGTCCTCGCTTCCAGCCAACACAAAGAACAAGCCCAGGCGTTTCTCAAATACATTACCGGCAAGGAT
This sequence comes from Pseudomonas sp. P4_C3, assembly GCF_056402075.1. Lineage (NCBI taxonomy): Bacteria > Pseudomonadati > Pseudomonadota > Gammaproteobacteria > Pseudomonadales > Pseudomonadaceae > Pseudomonas > Pseudomonas sp. P4_C3. Next base: position 19,148 of record NZ_JBFUIC010000039.1, on the reverse strand, counting down.
GGCCAGGCCGTCCTGAAGAACGGCAAGTCGTTTGAGTACGCCGTGGGCAAGAACGCTGAATCCAACCCTAAACTGGTGCCCCTGCAGCAACTCGATGCGCCGACTGTCGATGCTTCCAAACTCGACAGCAAAAAAGCCGTGGAGCTGATGACACAGGCCGGACTGCTCTAAATTGATGCCTGAAACCCTGCCTGCGGGTGTCGCCGAGGCGACACCCGCACATTTGCGTCGACGATCCCGCGGAGTCTTTGCGGGACGTGGCGGTGTATGGGTGATCGGTTTGTCGGTGCTGGTTTCATTACTGGCACTGCTACCGATCGCTTACGTTATTGGCGTGTCCCTGCAGACAGGCTGGTCAACCGTCGTGACCCTGGTGTTCCGCCCCCGGGTTGGCGAACTGCTGATCAATACCGTATTGCTGGTACTGCTGACGATTCCGTTGTGCGTGGCGCTGGGGGTGACACTGGCGTGGCTCACAGAACGTACAAATTTGCCCGGACGACGCTGGTGGTCGTTGCTGGCCACCGCACCGCTGGCGGTGCCCGCGTTCGTTCACAGCTACGCCTGGGTCAGCCTGGTGCCACCGATCCACGGCTTGTTTGCCGGTGTCCTGGTCTCGGTCATCGCCTACTTCCCGTTCCTGTATTTGCCGGTAGCGGCCACCTTGCGCCGGCTCGACCCGGCCATTGAAGACGTCGCCGAATCCATGGGGCTAAAACCCTGGAAAGTGTTTTTCCGCGTGGTGTTGCCGCAATTGCGTCTGGCGATCTGCGGTGGCGCCTTGCTGGTCGGCCTGCACCTGCTGGCCGAATACGGCCTGTACGCGATGATCCGCTTCGACACCTTTACCACCGCGATCTTCGATCAGTTCAAATCGACCTTCAACGGCGCAGCGGCGCACATGCTGGCCAGCGTGCTGGCGTTGTGTTGCCTGGCGATGTTGACGGCCGAATCCGCCGCCCGGGGTTCTGCCCGTTATGCTCGCGTCGGTTCGGGAAGCGCCCGGGAGCAACGGGTCGTGTGCCTGAAACCGGCATCCACCCTGCTCTCGTTGACCCTGCAAATCGTGACCTGCACCCTGGCCCTGGGCGTGCCCTTGATCACCCTGGGCAAATGGCTGATCGCCGGCGGTGTGGAAGTCTGGGACATGGCCGAATTGCTGCCGGCCCTGGAGCAAACCCTGTTGCTCGGTATTGCGGGCGCGGCGCTGACCACCTGCGCGGCGATCCCGATCGCCTGGCTGTCAATCCGCTACCCCGGCCGACTGCAACGGGTACTGGAAAGCTGCAACTACATCACCAGTTCCCTGCCGGGAATTATCGTGGCGCTGGCGTTGGTGACCGTCACGATCCATTTTGCCCGGCCGATTTACCAGACCACCTTCACCGTGCTGCTGGCGTACCTGTTGATGTTCTTGCCCCGCGCGCTGGTGAGCCTGCGCGCAGGCATTGCCCAGGCCCCGGTGGAACTGGAAAACATTGCCCGCAGCCTGGGCCGCTCGCCGGCCCGGGCACTGTGGCTGATCACCTTGCGACTGGCCGCTCCAGGGGCTGCCGCCGGCGCGGCGCTGGTGTTCCTGGCGATCACCAACGAGCTGACCGCCACCCTGTTGCTGGCTCCGAATGGCACGCGCACCCTGGCGACCGGATTCTGGGCCATGACCAGCGAAATCGATTATGCCGCCGCTGCACCCTACGCCTTGTTGATGGTTATGCTGTCGCTGCCGCTGACCGGACTTCTTTATCACCAATCGAAAAAAACGGCTGGCCGATGAACACTCTTGAATTGAATGCCCTCTACAAATCCTATGGCGCCCATTGCGCCCTGGACAACGTCAGCCTGTCGGTGCCCAGCGGCAGTCGCACGGTGATCGTCGGTCCTTCCGGCTCCGGTAAAACCACGTTACTGCGGATGATTGCCGGCTTCGAATTCCCCGACGCCGGACGTCTTTCGTTCAATGGCCAGACCCTGGTCGACGGCACCCACGAAGTGCCGGCCCATCAACGCCTGATCGGCTACGTGCCGCAGGACGGTGCGCTGTTCCCGCACATGACCGTGGCCGCGAACATCGGCTTCGGCTTGGCGACCAAGGGCACTGAAAAACAACAGCGAATCGCCGAACTGATGGACAGCGTGGCGCTGGACGCGAAGATGGCCGAGCGCTGGCCTCACGAATTGTCCGGTGGCCAGCAACAGCGCGTGGCCCTGGCCCGGGCGTTGGCGCAACAGCCACGGCTGATGCTGCTGGACGAGCCATTCTCGGCGCTCGATACCGGATTGCGCGCCGCAATGCGCAAGATGGTTGCGCGGCTGCTGGAAGACGCAGGCGTCACCACCATTCTGGTCACCCATGACCAGAGTGAAGCCCTGTCGTTCGCCGACCAGTTGGCGGTGATGCGCCATGGCCGACTGGTCCAGTCAGGGCATCCGCTGGACCTCTACCGCTACCCCGAGGATGAACAGACCGCCCTGTTCCTGGGGGATGCCGTGGTCATGCCCGCGCGCATCGAGGCCGGTTGGGCCCATTGCGACCTGGGGCGAATCCCGGTCAACAACCACCGCAACAACAGCGCGGCACAGATCATGCTGCGTCCCGAACAGCTGCAACTGGCCAGCATCCTGCCCAGCGACCCGGAAGCCAGCGGTTGCCGGGCCGTGGTCACCGACCGGGACTTCAGCGGCAACACCTGCACGCTGACGGTGGAACTCCAGCCATTGACCAGCCGCGAGCAACCGGGCCGATCACTGCTGGTGCGCAGCTCAGGCATGTATGCACCACCCGCCGGCAGCTCGGTTCAGGTCTCGACCATCGGCCATGCCCATGTGCTGAGCGAGATGTGATCGCTCACAGATCGAATCGATCCACTGCCCGACGCCGCTCGTTGTCATCGCGCACATCGTAGTTGGCTGTGGTCTGGATGTTGCTGTGGTGCGCCAGCTTCTGCGCAATCGACAAGTCATGCTCTTCGATCACCCGGGTTATGAATGAACGCCGGAAGTCGTGGGGCATGATTTTCACCCCGACCTGCGCGCCCCGCTGCCGGGCGATGTAGTAAATCGCGTGCTTGGTGATGCGCTCACGGGTGATATGGCTGCCCCGGCGGATGCGGTTGAACAGGAACGGGTCGTCCGGCTCGCCGTCCTTGAGCAGCGAACGGCGCAGCTCAAGCCAGGCTTCAAGCTTGGCGAAGGCCCAGGCCGGGGCGTACTTGATCAACTGTTTGTTGCCCTTGGCCGTCACCCGCAGGCTGCGCTCGGTGAAATCGACCTGGTTCAGCTCCAGGTTCACCGATTCGGATTTGCGCATCCCCGAACCGTACAGAATCCCGATGATTGCTGCATCCCGCAGGCCTTGCGGCCGCGGATCGGCGGCGCAGACCGCCATCAATTCCTGAATCAGCGTGCGCCTGAGATTGCGCCCCTGGGACAGCCGTGTCCCGGCCATGCCCTTCACCGTACGCATCTTCAACAGATGGTCCTGAGAGATCAGGCTCATGCGCCACGCTTCGTTCATCACCCCGCGCACCGCGTTGACATACAGCGAGGAGGTGTTCGGCGCATAACCATCCGAACGCAAAGTGGCCACCAGGGCGATCACATCCTCGGGCTGCAAGTTGTGCCAGGGTATCTCCTCGATATCCTGGTCTTCGAAGCCCAGGCGGTCGGCGGCATCTTGCAGCACATAACGCATGGTCAGTTGGCTGGATGGCGCCAGTCGCGCCAGATACAGGGTCAGCGGATTGGTGAGGGGTGAGCGTGAGTCAGTAACAGGTAAGTCAATCAAACGAAACGGCCTTGAATGTAAACAGTTCAATGAAACAACTAAGAAGTGAAATAACGATGATATAAAAGACAATACACTTGTAGGACTTTTCCTAAAAACGCGGTAAACGGAAGAAGTCTGAACAGCGGCTTAATAGCCTTCAGATAAAACGATTCCCCAACCGTTTTTTCATGTTCCTTTCACAAAATCGGGCATAACCTTCTGTAAAGTCGGCGCAACCCAAATGGACGTCCAACCTGCCGGCCATGGCGAAAAAAGTCAACCGACGCGGTTTTTCACCTCCACACCAGTAACTAGTTGATTTGATGCAGATTCTGATTTAGCGTCTATGCTGATTTTTGGATCCCTTTTAGCCTCAAAGGCTATTTACGTTTTCAGCCCCTGAGGTGCCCATGAGTCAGGCGTTTCTCCCTTTCTCCCGTCCCAGCATCGGCGACGAAGAAATCGCGGCCGTAGAGCAAGTATTACGCTCCGGGTGGATCACTACCGGACCGAAGAACCAGGCACTGGAAGAACACTTCGCCAACTACGTCGGTTGCCGACATGCCGTGGCACTTTCCTCGGCCACCGGCGGGATGCATATCACCCTGCTGGCATTGGGCATCGGTCCCGGCGATGAAGTCATTACGCCCTCGCAAACCTGGGTTTCCACCGCCAACATGATCACCCTGCTGGGTGCCACGCCGGTGTTCGTCGACATCGACCGCGACACGCTGATGACCGACGTGGCCACTATCGAAGCTGCGATCACTTCGCGCACCAAAGCCATTATCCCGGTGCATTACGCCGGTGCGGCATTCGACCTCGATCCGCTCTACGCCCTGGCCGACAAACACGGCATTGCCGTGATCGAAGACGCCGCCCACGCGGCAGGCACTTTCTATAAAGGTCGCCACGTCGGTTCCAAAGGCACGGCGATCTTCTCGTTCCACGCGATCAAGAACATGACCTGCGCCGAAGGCGCCATGTTCGTCAGCGACGATGAAGCCCTGGCCTCGCGGGTACGCATGCTCAAGTTTCACGGGCTGGGGGTTGATGCCTACGACCGCCTGACCCACGGCCGAAAGCCCCAGGCCCAGGTGGTCGAACCCGGCTTCAAGTACAACCTGGCCGACATCAACGCGGCCATCGCGCTGGTGCAACTGGAACGCCTGGACGAAATCAACGCCAGGCGCACTCAACTGGCCCAGACCTACTTGCAGCGCCTGGAAGGCTTGCCGGTGCAGCCGCTGGCCGTTCCCGCCTATTCGCAAAAACACGCCTGGCACCTGTTCATCCTGCGTATCGATGCCGAGCGCTGCGGGCTCGATCGCGAAGCGTTCATGAAAGCGCTCCAGGAACAGAATGTCGGCACAGGTATTCACTTCATTGCAACGCACCTGCACACTTACTACCGCCAGCGTTACCCCAACCTGTACCTGCCCAACACCGAATGGAATTCGGCGCGGCTGTGTTCGATCCCGTTGTTCCCCGACATGACCACCGATGATGTCGAGCGCGTCGTCGGTGCCATCGAAAACTGTATGGACAGAAGCCTTTGAGACCTTACCCAATCAACTTCGTTTCGATCGTCATTCCGGTCTACAACGAACAGGAAAGCCTGCCTGAGTTGCTCCGGCGCACTGAAGCGGCTTGCCAGCAGTTGCACCAGGCCTATGAAATCGTGCTGGTCGACGACGGTAGCCGTGATGACTCCGCGCAGATCCTGGAAGACGCCGCCTCCCGCGAAGGCAGCCCGGTGGTGGCGGTGATCCTCAACCGCAACTACGGCCAGCACGCGGCGATCATGGCCGGTTTCGAACAGTGCAAGGGCGATGTCGTCATCACCCTCGATGCCGACCTGCAAAACCCGCCCGAAGAAATCCCGCGGCTGGTGGCCCAGGCCGAACTTGGCTATGACGTCGTCGCGACTGTACGCAACAACCGCCAGGACTCGGCCTTGCGCCGCTGGCCRTCGAAGCTGATCAACCTCGCCGTGCARCGYTCCACCGGCGTGGCCATGAGCGAYTACGGCTGCATGCTSCGCGCYTACCGACGCACCATCGTCGACGCCATGCTCGCCTGCCGTGAACGCAGCACCTTCATTCCGATCCTGGCCAACAGCTTTGCCCGCCACACCACGGAAATCCCCGTGACCCACGCCGAGCGTGAACACGGCGATTCCAAGTACAGCCCCATGCGCCTGATCAACCTGATGTTCGACCTGGTCACCTGCATGACCACCACGCCGCTGCGACTGCTGAGCATCGTCGGCGTCGGCATGGCGGCCCTGGGTGTTCTATTCGCCATTGCGCTGATCCTGTTGCGTCTGGTGTTCGGTTCCGGCTGGGCCGGTGGCGGTACCTTCGTACTGTTCGCCGTGCTGTTCGTCTTCACCGGTGGTCAATTCATCGGCATGGGCCTGTTGGGTGAATACCTGGGCCGCATGTACAGCGACGTACGCGCACGTCCGCGCTTCTTCATTGAAAAGGTGCTGCGTAGCCAGCCCGCCCCCCCCTCTTCCGTTGTTACCGTCGACGGCCTTACTTCCACTTCTTCAGATCAGGTTCCTTCATGAGTGCAAAAGCTGTTGTCTTCGCCTATCACGATATTGGCTGCGCCGGCATCGAATCCCTGCTCTCCACAGGTTTTGAGATCGCTGCGGTGTTCACCCACGCCGACGATCCGAAGGAGAATGCGTTCTACGGTTCCGTCGCACAGTTGTGCGCCCGCCACGGCATTGCCGTGCATGCACCGGAAGATGCCAACCACCCGTTGTGGATCGAGCGTATCGCCAAACTCGATCCCGACTACATTTTCTCCTTCTACTACCGCAACCTGCTGAGCGAACCGCTGTTGGCCACTGCGCGCAAAGGCGCGTTCAACCTGCACGGTTCCCTGTTGCCACGCTATCGTGGTCGCGCACCGGCCAACTGGGTACTGGTCAACGGCGAAACGGAAACCGGCGTGACCCTGCACCGCATGGTCAAGCGCGCCGATGCGGGCGCCATCGTGGCCCAGCAAAAGGTCGCCATCGAGCGCAGCGACACCGCGCTGAGCCTGCACGGCAAGTTGCGCACCGCCGCCGCTGAACTGCTGCGCGACACCCTGCCGGCGCTGCTGCAAGGCAAGGTCAGCGAAACACCGCAAGACGAATCCAAAGCCACGGTGTTCGGCCGTCGCACTCCGGCTGACGGCAAACTGGTCTGGGCCAAGCCGGCCGAAGAACTGTTCAACCTCGTGCGCGCCGTGACCCAGCCATACCCCGGTGCCTTCTGCGCGGTAGGCGAGCACAAGCTGATTGTCTGGAGCGCTGAAGTCGCCAAGGGCAACGAAGGCCTGGCGCCAGGCCGCGTCATCAGCGTCGACCCGCTGCGCATCGCCTGCGGTCAAGATTCGCTGATCATCAACGCCGGCCAGCGCAACGACAACGGTCTGTACCTGAGCGGTCCGCAACTGGCCAACGAACTGGGCCTGGTGGACGGTTCCGTGCTGCGCGGTGCCGAATCCGGCCGTGCCCCACGTCGCACCCGCGTGCTGATCCTCGGCGTCAACGGCTTCATCGGCAACCACTTGTCCGAGCGCCTGTTGCGTGACGACCGCTACGAGGTCTACGGCCTGGACATCGGTTCGGACGCCATCGAGCGCCTGCGCAGCCACCCGAACTTCCACTTCGTCGAAGGCGACATCAGCATCCACTCCGAATGGATCGAGTACCACATCAAGAAGTGCGACGTCGTACTGCCGCTGGTGGCCATCGCCACGCCAATCGAATACACCCGTAACCCGCTGCGCGTGTTCGAACTGGACTTCGAAGAAAACCTGAAACTGGTTCGCTACTGCGTCAAGTACAATAAGCGCGTGATCTTCCCGTCGACCTCGGAAGTCTATGGCATGTGCCAGGACAACAACTTCGACGAAGACAACTCCAACCTGGTGGTCGGCCCGATCAACAAGCAGCGCTGGATCTACTCGGTCTCCAAGCAACTGCTGGACCGCGTGATCTGGGCCTATGGCCAGAAGGGTCTGAATTTCACCCTGTTCCGTCCGTTCAACTGGATGGGTCCACGCCTGGACCGTCTGGATTCGGCCCGAATCGGCAGCTCCCGCGCCATTACCCAGCTGATCCTGAACCTGGTGGAAGGTACGCCGATTCGCCTGTTCGACGGTGGCGAGCAAAAACGCTGCTTCACCGACATCGCCGACGGTGTTGAAGCCCTGGCACGGATCATCGATAACGACAACGATGTCTGCAATGGCCAGATCATCAACATCGGCAACCCGGAAAACGAGGCCAGCATCCGTCAGTTGGGCGAAGAGCTGCTGCGTCAGTTCGAAGCCCACCCGCTGCGCGCCAACTTCCCTCCGTTCGCCGGTTTCCGCGACATCGAAAGCAAGGCGTTCTACGGCACCGGTTACCAGGACGTGTCGCACCGCAAGCCGAGCATCGCCAACGCCAAACGCCTGCTGGACTGGACGCCAACCGTGGAGATGAGTGAAACCATCGGCAACACCCTGGACTTCTTCTTGCGCGAAGCCATGCTCGAAATCGCGGACAAGCGTTGATGCAGGCGGGACTGCGGATCGATGTCGACACCTACCGGGGCACCCGAGAGGGAGTGCCTCGGTTGCTGGAAATCCTTGATGAAGCACAGATCAAGGCGACGTTCTTCTTCAGTGTCGGGCCGGACAACATGGGGCGCCACTTGTGGCGCCTCATCCGTCCACAGTTTCTCTGGAAAATGCTCCGTTCCAACGCAGCCGGCCTGTATGGCTGGGACATTCTGCTGGCCGGCACCGCATGGCCTGGAAAACCGATCGGCCGCGACCTGGGGCACTTGATGCGCCAGGCCCGGGATGCCGGGCATGAGGTTGGCCTGCACGCCTGGGATCACCACGGCTGGCAAGCCAACGCCGGGCGCTGGAGCGACGCACAACTGGTCGAACAGATACGCCGTGGCGTGGACACCCTCAGCGACATTCTCGGGGACAAGATCACCTGCTCGGCGTCCGCCGGCTGGCGTGCCGACGAGCGTGTGATCGAAGCCAAGCAGGGCTTCGGCTTTCGCTATAACAGCGATTGTCGCGGCCTGAGCCTGTTCCAGCCACGATTGGCCGATGGTCGCCTGGGCGCACCGCAAATTCCGGTGGACCTGCCGACCTTCGACGAAGTGGTCGGGCCGACCGTCGCCGCCAAGGACTTCAACAGGTTCATCCTGGACCGGTTCACGCCGGAAAAACTCAATGTCTACACGATCCATGCCGAGGTAGAAGGGATTCTGATGGCTAATGATTTCCGTCAACTGCTGAGCGATGCACATCAGCGGGACATCCGTTTTCAACCCTTGGGCGACTTGCTGCCCCAGGCCCCTGACAGTTTGCCGATCGGCCGCGTGGTACGCGGTGCGCTCGAAGGTCGCGAAGGCTGGCTGGGAGTGCAAGGCGCATGAGCAAACGCTGGGCTTTGCCGTTACTGCTGGCCATGGTGGCGCTGGCATACCTGCTGCCATTGGGCAGCCATGGTTTATGGATTCCTGACGAAACCCGCTACGCCCAGATCAGCCAAGGCATGCTCCTGAGCGGCAACTGGGTGTCGCCACACTTCATGGACGTGCGCTATTTCGAAAAACCCGCGGCCGGCTACTGGATGATTGCCATCGGTCAGGCGCTGTTCGGCCAGAACCTCTTCGGAGTGCGCTTCGCTTCGGCACTGAGCACCGGTTTGAGCGTGCTGCTGTGCTACCTGGTCGCCCGCCGGATGTGGAACGAACCGCGCAAGAGTTTCGCCTGCGCGCTGCTGTACATGAGCTTCACGGTCATTGCCGCTTCGGCGGGGTATGCCAACCTCGATCCGCAATTCACCTTCTGGGTCAATCTGAGCCTGGTCGCGTTGTGGTTTGCCCTGGACAGCGTCACCCGCGGTCAACGCCTGATCGCGTGGGCGGTGCTGGGCCTTGCCTGCGGCATGGGCTTCATGACCAAGGGTTTCCTGGCCTGGCTACTGCCGGTGCTGATTGCGCTGCCCTGGATGATCTGGCAAAAACGCTGGCGTGAACTGCTGGTCTACGGCCCGGTGGCGGTCGTGGTCGCCATCGCCGTCAGCCTGCCATGGGCGCTGGCAGTGCACGCCCAGGAGTCTGACTACTGGCGGTTTTTCTTCTGGCACGAACACATCCGCCGTTTTGCCGGGGACGATGCCCAGCATAACGCGCCATGGTGGTATTACCTGCCGTTGCTGGTCGCTTTCAGCATGCCGTGGGTTGCATTGCTGCCGCCCGCGCTGAAGCAAGCCTGGCAGACCCGACGCCAGTCCAATATCGGGTTCCTGCTGCTGTGGCTATGGATGCCGTTGTTCTTCTTCAGTCTGAGCAAAGGCAAGTTGCCGGCCTACATCCTGCCGTGCCTGTTGCCCCTGGCATTGTTGCTCGGCCATGCACTGGCTGACCGATTGAAGCTGGAGCAAGGTCGCGTCCTGGGCATCAACGGCCTGCTGAACCTGGTGGTAGGTGTGGTCACCCTGCTGGCCCTGGTTTATCTGCAACTGAAAAAGCCGATTTACGATCATGAACTGCACAACCTGGTGTTGGTGTTCATCGGCTTGATCGGCTGGATCATGGCCAACCTGCTGCAGGCCTTCCGCCCGTTGCAGTGCTGGGCAGCCCCGGCTTTTGGCAGCCTGCTGCTCATCGGTTTATTGCCTGCCGGACTGCCCAATTCCGTAGTCGCCAACAAAACGCCTGACCAGTTCATCCTCGATCACGCCCAGGAGCTTGGCCAGAGTGCCAAATTGTTGAGCAACGATCTGGGTGCCGCGTCGGCATTGTCCTGGCGGGTGAAACGGCCGGAAGTGGCTTTTTTCAACACGATAGGCGAATTGAAATATGGCCTTGCCTATCCTGATTCGCTCAAGCAGCGCGTCAACCCTGACCAGGTGCAACAGTGGATGCACGACGCTCGCCAACTAGGCTCGGTCGGTGTGGTCATGCGGGTCAAGGGCGAAGAAGAGCTGCGCGAACTTGATCAATTGCCCAAAGAGGGCAAACGGTATGAACAAGGCAACCTGGTTATTTTGATTATCCCTCAGGCGACGCTATGAGCCTGCTATTGCTACTGGTCGCCTGCCTGCTGACCTGCCTGGGCCAGATTGCCCAGAAATATGCGGTAGAAAGCTGGCGCGGCAAACCTTCCGGGTGGATGGAGAAACTGCGCTCACCCTGGCTTTGGCTGGCCCTGGCCTCTTTGGGACTGGGCCTGCTGGTGTGGCTGCTGGTGCTGCAACGCCTGGAAGTCGGGATTGCCTACCCGATGCTGAGCCTGAACTTCGTGCTGATCACCCTGGTCGCGCGTTTCGTGTTCCACGAAACCATCGACCGCCGCCACTGGCTGGGTGTGGCGCTGGTGATCGGCGGCGTTGCACTGCTGGGGCAACACGCATGAACCTGAGTCGCGGTATCACCTTCGCACTGGGCAGTGTGTTGCTGGTCAGCGCCGCTCAACTGGGCATGCGCTGGAGCATGAGTCATCTGCCACAACCCGAACACTGGCTCAGCGCCCACATCGACCTGACACCCGTTGCCGTGGTGCTCGTAGCCATCTTCGCCTATGCCTTGTCGATGCTCTGCTGGCTCGCCGCCCTGCGGGACCTGCCCCTGGGCCGGGCCTACTCGTTGCTGAGCATCAGCTACGCGCTGGTGTACCTGCTGGCCGCCAGCCTGCCGCTGTTCAACGAATCATTCAGCCTTACAAAAAGCCTTGGCGTGGCATTGGTCATCCTCGGCGTCATTACCATCAATTCTCGACCTGCTCGTGCGCCCGAATTAAGGAGTGCCCCATGAAAATCAGTGTGTTTGGTAGCGGTTATGTTGGCCTGGTGCAGGCAGCGGTATTGGCGGAAGTCGGCCACGACGTAGTCTGCATGGACGTTGACCAGAAAAAAGTCGAACTGCTCAAGCAGGGCCACGTGAGTATTTTCGAACCCGGGCTGGCCAGCCTGGTACGCGAAGGCCTTGACGCCAAACGGTTGCAGTTCACCAGCGATGAAAAGTTCGCGGTTCAGCACGGACAGGTGCTGTTCATCGCGGTCGGTACTCCATCCCGGGACGATGGCTCGGCGGACTTGCGCTACGTGATGTCGGTGGGCGAAGCGGTAGCACGGCATCGCGAACAGCCGGCGATCCTGGTGGAGAAATCCACCGTTCCGGTCGGCACCGGAGACGCCTTGCGTGCCCACATCGACAAATGCCTGCTCAATGCCGGGCGTGAATTGCAGTTCGATATCGTGTCCAACCCGGAGTTTTTGAAAGAAGGTTCGGCCGTGGCCGACTGCCGCCGCCCGGACCGTATCGTCGTCGGCTGTGAACGCGACGAAGTGCGTGACGTGATGCGTGACCTGTACTCGCCCTTCAACCGCAACCATGAGCGCATCATGTTCATGGACCTGCGCAGTGCCGAACTGACCAAGTACGCCGCCAACTGCATGCTAGCGACCAAGATCAGCTTCATCAACCAGATCGCCGAACTGGCCGAACACCTGGGTGCCGACATCGAATCGGTACGCCTGGGCATCGGCGCCGACTCGCGAATCGGCTACCACTTCATCTACCCCGGTTGCGGCTACGGCGGCTCTTGCTTCCCCAAGGACATGCGCGCCCTGATCCACAGCGCCGAAGAGGCCCATTGCTCCAGCGACCTGCTGCAAGCGGTGGAAGCCATCAACGAGCGGCAGAAACACAAACTGTTCGAACGCATCAATGCGTTCTACAAGGGCGATTTGCGTGGCAAGACCTTTGCCTTGTGGGGCCTGGCGTTCAAGCCAAACACCGACGACATGCGCGATGCACCAAGCCGGGTGTTGCTGGAATCTTTGTGGGCCGCCGGGGCGAATGTCCGTGCGTTCGATCCGGAAGCCATGCAGGAAACCCAGAAGCTGTATCCCGACGAATCGAAACTGATGCTCATGGGTACGCCTGAGTCGGTCTTGTCCGGTGCCGATGCACTGATCATCTGCACCGAATGGCAACAGTTCAAGGCGCCGGACTTCGAGCTGATCCAGCAGCGGCTCAACGCACCGGTGATCTTCGACGGCCGCAACCTGTACGACGCAGACCGTCTGGCACGCATCGGTTTCACCTACTTCCCGATCGGCCGCGGCGAATCGCGCAAATTGCCGATTCCTTACCAGCAATGGTCAACCGAATCAGTGGTCGCCTGAATCTCATGATCCCTCGCATCCGCCAACAGTCCCTCGCGCTGGGTCTGTTGGCGCTGATGTTGTTCTGCGCCGGAATGTATCAGCAGGCGGCCATCGGTTTCGATTCGCGCTTCGTGCTGTTCGCCCAGGAGATGCTGCGCAATGGGCCGTCGTTTTTTCCGACGACCTATGGCCAGCCCTACGCAGACTATTCGGGACTTTCAACGCTATTCATCTGGCTGCTTTCACTGCCGCTCGGCCAGGTCACCAGCCTGACCGCATGGCTGCCGAGCGCCATCGCCGCAGCGGTCATCGTCACCTTGATGTACCGCCTGCTGGCACCCTATTCCACGCGTTGGGCGCTGCTGAGCATCGCCTTGATGCTGTTGACCAACACCTTCATCACGGAAACCCGCGCGGTTTCCCTCGACCTGATGCTGGCGGCTGTCGCGTTCAGCGTGTTCTACCTGGGCTACGCCGCCGATCACTTCGCGGCGCCGCGCCGCCGGGTTCTGATCTTTGCCTTGCTGATGCYGGGCTTCTGGATTCGCGGGCCCATCGGCCTGGTTATTCCTACGGGGATGCTGTGCAGCTATTTCCTGGTCAATCGCCAATGGCGACGGCTGATCGTCTTCGGATTGCTGGCAGCGGTGCTGCTGGCGGTGTGCATCGGTCTGTTGTTGTGGCTGGCGGACGTCAGCGGCGGCCCGGCCTTCTTGCAGGACGTGATTCGCATGCAGTTCATGGGACGCATGGACGGTAGCGAAGGCTCCAACGAGGTGTTGTATTACTTCACCAGTTCGGTAGGCAACTACGCACTGGCTTGGCCACTGGCAGTGCTGGCGCTGGTGGCGATCGCCGCTTCTGGCCGACAACAGTCAGGCCCGGCATTGCGCCTGACGCTGTACTGCGCAGCCGCCGGGCTGATCGTGATGGTCGGCCTTTCTGTCCCGCAGGCGAAAAAGGCCCGTTACCTGCTGCCGATGCTGCCCATGGCGGCGATCATTGCGGCTTATCCGTTTTACGCCTTGCAAGGTCGGCTGTTCGGTTGGCTGCGCGTATTGATGCAGGGCTTATGGCTGCTGATTCCGGGGCTGCTGATCGTGACCTTGCTGGTGATACAGCGAAGATTCCCCGAAGACGTGGCCCATCTCACGTCGTTGTTCATCATTCTCGGCGCGCTGCAAGCGGTCGCCGTCGTAGCGCTCAGGCATCCCCGCTGGCGCGCGCAGACTCTCGCCCTTTGCGCAGTCCTGGCACTGTGGTCGGTATATATCCTGCAGTTCGAGCCGATCCAGCGACAGCTTTACGACACCCGGACCTTCAGCCACGAAGCGTTTGAACTCGTGCAAAAAGACCCCGCACCACTGGTGATGCACGCGATGGGCAAGGATGCCAAAGCCATCAAGTTCATGGTCAACATCAATCAAGGCCTGCAACCGGAGTTCACCGATTCACTCCTGGAACTTGACGCCCTCAAGGGCCCGGCGTGGCTGATGATGGACCTGAACGTTTACAAGACACTGCAAGGCACGGCCATAGGTGCCTTGCCACCCGTGCTGAGCGGGCGTTTCGACAAGAATGATTTCGTGCTGCTGCACCTCCAGTAAACCCCGTAGCAAAGACCGAGTGTCCGACTGCCAGAGTAGTAGCGCTCACGACCGGGCTGATGCCGGCCCGATTGAATAAGGACATTCACGCCGTGACCACCTACTCCCCCCTCATCCGCCGCCTGCTGATCTGCTCTTTGACCATCGTCGTCAGCCGCGCCATTACCAGCCCGCTGCTCACACTGTTCATCAGCGACAAACTTGGCCTCAACCAACAGGACGTTGGCTTGCTGCTCGGAATTGCGGTGTTCGTCGCCACCCTGCTCTCGCTCTACGGCGGCTACATCATCGATCGCTTCGAAAAACGCCGGCTGCTGATTCTCTCGATGGCATCCAGCGCTGTCGGCCTGGTGTTGCTGACCTTTGCTGAAAACCTCTACCTGACCACGATCACCCTGATCGTCACCGAAACCGCCTCATCGCTATTCCTGATCGGTTCGAAAGCGATCCTAAGCGACAACCTGGCGGTGGGTCAGCGCGCCAAGGCGTTTTCCCTGAGCTATACCCTGACCAACATTGGCTACGCCGTCGGGCCGATGCTCGGTGTGCTGATCGCCGGCGCCTTTACGAGTGCACCGTTCCTGGTGGCTGCGGCCATCGCTTTTTTCAGTATTTTCCTGATGACCGGGATCGCGAAGGACCCGGCGCGTTCGTCTGTCCCTGGTCAGGCGCAGAGCTTTCTCAAAACCCTGATCACCCTGAAAAACGACCGCACGCTGATCATGTTCACCGCCGGTTGCCTGCTCAGCACGGTGGTGCACGGGCGATTTACCTTTTACCTGTCGCAGTACCTGCTGGTGACCAGTAATCCCCGGCACACCATGGAAATCATGGCCGCCCTGCTCGCCTGCAACGCCATCAGTGTGATCTTGCTGCAATACCAGATCGGGCGTTTTCTCAAGCGCGAGCAACTGCGTCAGTGGATCGTGGCCGGCACCGGCCTGTTCATCCTCGGGCTGATCGGTTTCAGCCTGGCGGACAGCCTGGTGAGCTGGTGCGTGGCGATGTTTATCTTCACCCTCGGTGAAATCATCATTTACCCGGCCGAGTTTCTCTTCGTCGATACCCTGGCTCCGGAAGAACTGCGCGGCAGCTACTACGGCGCGCAAAACCTGGCTGCGCTCGGCGGTGCGTTGAGCCCGGTGATTTGCGGCGTCATGTTGATGCACACCCCGGCGCCAACGATGTTTTATGCCTTGAGCGCACTCGCTGCCCTGGGTGGTTTGCTGTGCTACATAAGCGGCCGACGGGGCAACTTACAGCAAAATTAATGCACTGAAAGCTCATTTATATGAATTTGTCAGTGGCTGGATTGAACGGCACACTGTGCGCGTTCCTCCCCCAACAGTTGGAACACCTTCAAGGGCTTTCTGGGTTTCCCAGCCAAGCCCTTTTTTTTACCTCGATTTTTCCTTGTCGGAGTTTTTGTCAGAATGCTTGCTCGCTGGTTGCCCGCCGCCATCAATACCCGCCCCACCGAATGGAGCCGCGCCGCCATCGGCATGGCCTTGGGGACACTGATGAGCGTGTGGCTCTGTAGCCAGGTGTTCGGCATTGAGGTGGCCCAGCACCTGATCGGCCCGCTGGGGGCGTCGGCGGTGCTGCTGTTTGCCGTGTCTTCGGGCGCGCTCGCCCAACCCTGGTCGATTCTGGGCGGCTACTTGTGCGCCGGGGTGATCGCCTTGCTGGTGGCCCATGTGTTGGGCCGAACCCTCGGTAGCGCTTGCCTGGCGGCGGGCATGGCGTTGATTCTGATGTGCTGGCTGCGGTGCCTGCATCCACCGGCCGGTGCATTGGCCCTGACCCTGGTGCTGGCCGATCCGGCGACCATTGCCATGGACTGGAGAGCCATTGGACCGGTGATGCTCAGCGCGGCGACGATGCTGCTCTGCGCCCTGGCCTACAACAACCTGACCCGCGTTCGTTACCCCAAGAGTGCCAGCGAGCCGGTGGCCAGGATTCCTGCCGATCACCCGCCGGTCGACCGTCAGGCCATCACCGCCGAAGACCTGAAACTGGCGCTGGCCGACATGGAAGCGTTCTATGATGTCACGCCCGAAGACCTCGAACAGTTGATCCAGGCCAGCCAACTGCACGCCAAACGCCGTAGCGTGGCCGAGGTGTTCGCCCCGCGCCTGTAAGTCGCTGTTTTTGGAGGTTCTTTTGCCGTGGTCGGGCGGTTCTGGCATCCTGCGCCTCCATTTTCTGACCCGGCCCGCCTTCTGGCACGCAAACCACCATGACCGCCTCCGAAAAAGCCCCTGCTCCACGCAACAGCGACCTGATCTACGGCCTCGATGACCGTCCGCACCTGACCGCCACCGTCTTCGCCGCCCTGCAACATGTGCTGGCAAGTTTCGTCGGCATCATCACCCCGACGCTGATCATGGGCTGCGCCCTGGGCCTGCAAAACGAAATTCCTTATCTGATCAGCATGGCGCTGTTCGTCTCCGGCCTGGGCACCTTCGTGCAAGCGCGGCGCTTTGGCCCGGTGGGCTCCGGCCTGTTGTGCCTGCAAGGCACCAGTTTCTCGTTCATCAGTGTGACTCTCAGTGCCGGCTTCATGGTCAAGGCCCGGGGCGGCGGCACCGATGAAATTCTCTCGACCATCTTCGGCGTGTGTTTTTTTGCCGCGTTCATTGATTTCCGTCGGCATGGGCCTGGGCGTGGCCGCCGTGCCGGAAGTCTTGCGTGAACTGCCCAAGGCCCTGCACAACATTTTCGAATCGCCCATCACCGTCGGCGCGCTGTGCGCTATCGTTCTTAATATCTTCCTGCCCGAGGAATTCATCGAACTGGAAGAGGACGAATTCGATCCGGAGGCCTCAGTGCTTCAGGTGATGCAGAACCCCGATGTGACCACCAGGGATGAACCCGCAAAGCCTGCGATGGTCGCACAGTCGAACCACTAGACGGGCTCAAGGGCTGAGCCGCTGGCGGTTCAGCCCTATTCAGATGAGAGCACGTCCATGCGCAGCCTCCACGCGGTCCTGATTTCCCTCCTGCTCTGCCTGAGCGCTTGTTCTTCTCTGCCCAATCGAGACCCATTGAAAATCAACGTCGTGGGCGTCGAGCCCCTGCAAGGCGAGGGCTTGGAAGTGCGCTTTGCCGTGAAAATCCGCGTGCAAAACCCCAATGACACCACCCTCACCTACAGTGGCGTTGCTTTGGATCTGGACATCAACGGCCAACCCTTCGCTTCCGGCGTCACCGATGAGAGGGGCACGATCGGGCGTTTTTCCGACGTCGTCGTGAGCGTACCAGTCAGCGTTTCGGCGTTTTCGATGGTCCGCCAGACCTATGGCATCAGCCAAATGAAAACGCTCAACAACATGCCTTATATCCTGCACGGCAAGCTCTCGGGTGGCCTGTTCAACACCATGCGCTTCGTGGACAGTGGCACGCTCAATCTGCCGGGATCGGCCACTGGCAGCCGTTAACAGCCTGCGAAGAAATGACCGTTGCGCCGCTGAACCTACTCGGTGTCATTGAGAATCAGGCTGCGGTAATGCCCAGGATTCGACCCCGACCACTTGCGAAACGCCTTGTAGAACGAACTCACGTCAGCGAACCCCAGCCGCGTGGCGATCTCGCTGAAGCTGATCGCCGGCTCGGCCAGCCAGACAATCGCCAGCTCCTTGCGCACGCTGTCCTTGAGACCCTGATAGGTTTGCCCTTCTTCGGCCAGTCGGCGGCGCAGGGTTGATGCCGACATGCACAGGCGTTGTGCCAGGACTTCGGTTTCCGGCCAGTGTTCGGCCGGCAGATGGCGTAGATCGTGTTTGATGCGACTGGCCAGGCTCTGCGGATCGCGGTACTTGACCAGAATGTTCGCCGGCGCATGGGCCAGGAATCGCTTGAGTTCTTCAGGGCTGCGCTTGATCGGCAAGTCCAGACAATCGGCGGAGAAAATCATCCGCGTGCGCGGACGGTCGAAACGCAGGTTCTCGGAAAACATCACCTGATAGTCATCGCAGAAATCCGGTTTCGCACAGCGCAGTTCGATGGCCAGGATTGGAATCCGCCGCCCTGCCAGCCAGCACGCAACGCCGTGCACGATCATCCAGTAGGTGAAATAGGTGAAGGCCCGGCGCGGGTCTTTGTCGTCCTCCAGCAGGACGATTTCCGCCAGGCTTTGCTGACGCACCAACTGTGCCGGCAGGTGTTCGAGGATCAATGACAGAAACCCCAGGCCGCTGGACAGTCCCGCCGCCACGTTGGGCTGGTGCATGGCGCTGCGACACAGAAAGGCAAAGCTGCCGGATTTCAGTTTGCGTGGGTCCATGCCAAAAAACTCATCGTCCCCGCGCCGTGCCAGCAGCCGCCACAGGCGCGCATAAGCCGTGGCCGGAACGCGGGCGCCGGTGTTGCCCAACAGCAGCGGGTCGATGCCAACCTTGATCAACACCTCGTCCGTGGCGATTCCCGGCGCGCAGCTTTGCAACAGTGCTTCACGCACCAGTTGGATGGAGATGGTGTCTTTTTCCGACATGGATCGCGGCAAGCCCTGTTCTTGTTCGAGTGGGGGGCATATTAGCTGAAAGCACCCGCCTGGCGCTGATCCCTGTGGGAGCGAGCTTGGTCC
>NZ_JBFUIC010000038.1:0-45584 GCF_056402075.1 Pseudomonas sp. P4_C3 | reverse complement strand
CAGATGAGTGGGACCTTCCTGAGCCCCAAATCGAAGGTCCCCGGCGTGCTCTTCGTGCACGGTTGGGGCGGCAGTCAGGAGCGGGACCTGGAGCGCGCCAAAGGCATCGCCGGGTTGGGCTGTGTCTGCCTGACCTTCGACCTGCGCGGGCACACCAGCGGCACCGGCATTCCATTGTCCCGGGTGACCCGCGAAGACAACCTGCGCGACCTGCTGGCAGCCTATGACCGATTGCTCGCGCACCCGGCTCTCGATACGTCGGCGATTGCGGTGGTCGGCACCAGTTACGGGGGGTATCTGGCCTCGATTCTGACCTCGCTCAGGCCGGTGCGCTGGCTGGCGCTACGGGTGCCGGCGTTGTATCGCGACGAGCAATGGCACACGCCGAAACGCGATCTGGACAAACTGGATCTGCGTGATTACCGAGGCATCCTGGTGCGTGCCGACAGCAACCGTGCCTTGCATGCTTGCTCGCAATTCACCGGGGACGTGCTTCTGGTGCAGTCCGAGACCGACGAATACGTGCCCCACGCGACGATCATGAGCTATCGGGCAGCCTGTCAGCAGACGCACTCGCTGACTCACCGCATCATCGACGGTGCCGACCATGCGCKGAGCGACCCGGTTTCGCAGCAGGCCTACACCTCGATCCTCGTCGGCTGGATTACCGAGATGGTGGTGGGGGAGCGGTTGAGCATTATTCAATCATCTTGAAATTTGCGGTGATCTTGCTACCAATCGCGAGCAGGCTCGCTCCCACAGTAGTTCAGTGGTGAATACAGTTTTTGTGGAACTCCCGAGATCCAATGTGGGAGCGAGCCTGCTCGCGATAGCGTCCTCACAACCACCCCGTCACTTGGGTTTTTTCTCGATCCGCAACGCCTTGGCCTTGGCCTCCACCAGCAAATACATCACCACGGTAATCAACAGCGGCAAAATGAAATAAATCGCCCGATAGGCCAGCAGTCCCGCCACCAGGCTGCCCCGTGAAACCTCGTGTTGCAGCAGCGCCACGAACACCGCCTCGAGCACGCCGAGCCCGGCCGGGATGTGGGTAATGACTCCGGCGATGGCGCTGATCAACAACACGCCAAGTACCAATGGATAGTCCAGTTTGCTCGGCAGCAAGGTGAAAATCACCGCCGCCATCAGCGACCAGTTCAGAGCCCCGAGGGTCAGTTGCAGCACCGCCATGCGCAGCGACGGCAGATCAATTTCCACGCCGCGAGTCGCCCACTCCCGACGTTTGGCAAACCGGCACGCCGCCAGGTACCCGGCGCTCAGCAGCAATAACAACCCCCCCACACCTTGCAGCGCACTACTGCTGAGTTTCCAGCCCGGTGGCATGTGCACCAGCCCGCTGCTGAACACGGCGCCGGCAATTATCATGTAGCCGAACCAGTTGGTCGCCAGGCTCAGGCCAAGGATTTTCGCGATGTTGCTCTTGCTCACCCCGAGCCGCGAATACAACCGGTAACGCATGGCGATGCCGCCGACCCATGCGCTCAGATTCAGGTTGAAGGCGTAGCTGATGATCCCCACGGGCAGGATCTGCTTCCAGGTCAGGTTCTGGCGGATGTAGGTGCGACCAATCAGGTCGAAGCAGGCGTACACCAGAAAACTCACCAGGGTCAGCCCCGAAGCAATGATCAACGTGCGCACCTTGAAATCGGCCAGGTTATCGAACACTTCGTTCCACTCGATGCGCTGGGCGAGCGTCGTGAACAGCACGATCAGCATCAGGAAAAACAGCATCGTCAGCGGTCGTTTCCAGCGACGCCAATGGGACTTGCCGGAGCTTTTGCCCTGAGAGGCCGGGTGGGTCTCAGCGCGGTTCATGGTCAGCGCTTCCGGTTGGCGGGTGGAAGGGTTTCAGGCGAGGTTTATGCGCCGGCAACCAACCGGCCCATGCCGGGAAATGCCGCAGGAAGTGAAACACCAGAAA
The DNA here is from genome assembly GCF_056402075.1 of Pseudomonas sp. P4_C3. Taxonomy (NCBI): domain Bacteria; kingdom Pseudomonadati; phylum Pseudomonadota; class Gammaproteobacteria; order Pseudomonadales; family Pseudomonadaceae; genus Pseudomonas; species Pseudomonas sp. P4_C3. Next base: position 43,639 of record NZ_JBFUIC010000038.1, on the reverse strand, counting down.
ACCGATGGTCATGTGCCAGACACGCCCGCGTGGCGCGATGTCGGGAGACATGGCCTTGCAATGGTTATCGCTGAGGTCTTCCAGGCGATCGAACAGATGACGATTGAAGGCCTGGTCGCGGATCAGCACGTTGGCTTCCAGATTCATCGACAGGCTCAACGGGTCGAGGTTGCTGGAGCCAACGGTGCTCCAGTCCTCGTCCACCAAGGCGACCTTGCCGTGCAGCGGGCGGTCGCAATATTCGTAGATCTTCACCCCGGACTTGAGCAGGTAGTCATAGGTCATGCGCGCGGCGAGCCTGGCCACCCGCATGTCTGGCTGGCCCTGCAGGATCAGCCGCACATCCACGCCTCGGCGGGCCGCGTTGCGGATCTCGCGCAGCAAGCGGAAACCGGGAAAGAAGTAGGCGTTGGCGATCACCACTCGACGCTGCGCCTGGCGCAACACCAGGCGGTAAACCTCCTCGATGTCGGTCGGGTGTTCACCGTTGTCGCGGTACACCAGCCGCACCTGGCCGTCGTGATCGCTGAAGGCGAGTTCCGAACGCCGCAGCCGACGGCGTTGCCACCAGTATTTGGCGTGCACCGGGCGACCGCATTGCAGCAGGGCGAAGTGATGGATATCGGCCACTGCCGGACCCTCAATTTCTACCGAATAATCCTGTTTGGCCTCGGGGCCGAAGTCGACCAGATGATCGGCGGAAAAGTTGATCCCGCCGACGAACGCGACGGTGCCATCCACCACCACAATCTTGCGGTGCAGGCGCCGGAACCAGTTGGTGCGGATGCCCAGGCGCTTCGGTGCCGGGTCGAATATTTGCAGTTGCACCCCGGCCGCGGTCAGTGCGGTGAGGAACCCGGTACTCAGCTCACCGCAGCCAAAGCCGTCGAGGCTGACGGTGGTGCGTACGCCGCGCTGAGCGGCTTCGATCAGGATCTGTTGCAGCTCATTGCCAACCTTGTCCTCGAACAGGATGAAGGTTTCCAGCAGGATTTCACTTTGCGCCCGGCGCAAGGCTTCAAATACCCGGGGAAAGTACGCCTCGCCGTTTTCCAGCAACTCGACGCGATTGCTGCCTTGCCAGCCGTATTCGACATCGACCGCTGTCGGCTCGCGGATCGATGGGGCGGGAATGTCTGCCAGCGTGTTTTTTTCCATCGATTGGCTGCTCATAGCTCGATTTCCACCGACAGCGGGGCGTGGTCGGAAAGATGCGACCAGGGCCGGGTGGTCAGCACTTGCGGATGGCTGGCCTTGAGGTTGCGCACGTAGATGCGGTCCAGGCGCAATGCCGGCAAGCGCGCGGGGAAACTGCGCGCCGGTTTGCCATGCAGCGCGGCGAAGACTTCATGCAGACCGCTGGGCTTGAGAAACGCATCGGCGCGCTGGCGCCAGTCGTTGAAGTCCCCGGCGACAATCACCGGGGCGTCGCCGGGCAGGGCGTCCAGGCGCTGGGTGAGCAGCTTCAGTTGCGCGGTGCGATGGGTTTCGCGCAGCCCCAGATGAACGCAAATGGCATGCACCTCCTGGCCGTCGCCGGGCAAACGCAACACGCAATGCAAGAGCCCGCGGTTCTCGTGGCCGCTGATGGATACGTCGAGGTTGTCGTGGCGGATGATCTGGAACTTCGACAACAGCGCATTGCCGTGATCGCCCGCCGGATACACCGCATTGCGGCCATAGGCGAACTGCGGCCACAGGCTGTCGGCAAGGAATTCGTATTGCGGCATCGCCGGCCAGTTGGTGTAGCGCCGGGGATGCTGTTCGTGGGTGCCGTGGACTTCCTGCAAAAACACCACATCGGCAGACACACTGCGCACCGCTTCACGCAGTTCCGGCAGGATGAAGCGCCGGTTGAGCGCGGTGAAACCTTTATGGGTGTTGACCGTCAGTACCGTGAAACGACAAGTGACGGACGAACCCTGTACCCGCATGTCGGTTGCGTTTGAGTGTGCGGGAATATCGGTGTGATTCGCTGTCATGTCGCCTCCCGCCTGACGGCTCCTGTCCTTGGATGACTCTGGGGCGGCGGCGAAAGTTTCGATGGGACTACGGACGGTACCGAATGGCGGTGACGAGTGGCATGGTGAAGACAGTTGCTCCCACCGGGTCCCTCAGTGACCAGCAACTATCCGGGTCGTCCCTTCTGCCGGTTCGGCATAGACCGGGCCGAGGCGATCAAGACGTCCACTCCACGCGGTCAATGCCAGCGCCAGCAACACCACCAGACCGCCGATCCACGCGGTGTGAATCAACCCCATGTGGGCGACGATCAGGCCACCGCCCCACGCGCCACCGGCAATGCCGAGGTTGAATGCCGCGATGTTCAGGCCGGATGCCACGTCCACCGCCTGCGGGGTGTGATGCTCAGCCTGACGTACCACATACACCTGCAACCCCGGCACATTGCCAAATGCCACGGCGCCCCACACCAGCACGGTAGCCAGCGCCAGCCAAGGATTGCCGGCCGTGAAGGTCAACACGAACAGCACGGCGGCGAGCAGGGCGAAGATGATTTTCAGGGCGCTGATCGGGCCGCGCTGGTCCGCCAGTTTGCCGCCCCAGATGTTGCCGACGGCCACGGAGATGCCGTAGACCAGCAACACCAGGCTGACGGTGCTGGCGCTGAAGCCGGAGAGGTCCTGAAGAATCGGCGCGAGGAAGGTAAAGGCGATGAACGAACCGCCGTAGCCGACGGCTGTCATGGCATACACCAGCAACAGGCGCGGTTGCTTGAGCACCTGCAATTGCTGCAACAACGACGCGGGTTTGGTGTGGGCGATAGTGTTCGGTACGTAGAGCAGGCTGCCGATGAAGGCGATCACGCCCAGTGCCGAAACGGCGAGGAAGGTTTCACGCCAGCCGAAATGCTGGCCGATGAATGTCCCCAGCGGCACGCCGGTGACCAGCGCCACGGTCAGGCCGGTGAACATGATGGCGATCGCGCTGGCGGCTTTTTCCTTCGGCACTAGACTGGTGGCGATGGTCGAACCGATCGAGAAAAACACCCCGTGGGCCAGGCCGGTGACGATCCGGGCGAGGATCAACGACTCGTAGCCCGGTGCTTGCCAGGCCAGCAGGTTGCCGAGGGTGAACAGCACCATCAGCGACAACAGCAGCAATTTGCGTGGAACCTTGCCAGTGAGGGCGGTCAGCACCGGGGCGCCGACGGCAACGCCCAGGGCATACAGGCTGACCAGCAGGCCGGCGGACGGCAGGCTGACGCCGAGGTCGGCGCCAATGGTGGGTAACAGGCCAACGATGACGAACTCGGTCGTCCCGATGGCAAAGGCGCTGAGGGTCAGCGCGAGCAGGGCAATGGGCATGGCTGCAACTTCGGAGGTTGATTCGATGGAGCGCAGTGTCGGGACTTGGCTCGTTCAGAAAAATACAGGGATGGGCATTTGATATTTGCGTGCAGATCAAATATCGCGGTCCTGCTATCTGCGGGCAATATCCGAACTTGCCCGGCATTTCTCGATCAGTTCCTTACAGACACAGCCAAAGGAGTGGGTGCTTTGATCAGGCTCAAGACCGCGATACTGCTGGGAGCGTTGCTGTTTCTGGGCAGCGAGCAACTGGAAGCCGCCGCGATACCGGGGCTGCCGGCCGCCGCGACGCCGCTGGCGCACCCCGAACCCTTGGTGCAAGGCGGATTACTGGGGGCCATCAGTACAAGCATCGACGAGGTCCAGACCAAACTCGATCTCAACGAGAACCTGGTCGACGCCTGGCGCCTGCGTGCCGATCTCGCGGCCGATGAAGTGGATCAGTTGGTCAATCAGCCATCGGCGCGTTCGCCCTGGAGCGTCGCCGGCGATTTCCTGCTGCTGACCTGCGTGTGGACGGTGGTGTTTGCCTGTCTTTGGCTGCTTGGGCGGATTGCCGCCAGGCGCCTGTGCGAGCATCGTCTGCTGCTCAGTCGTGAACGGGGCCAGGCGTTGCTCGGTTACGTGCTGCCCTACACCCTTCCGGCGGTGGTCAGCCTGCCCCTGACGATTTATGCCAGCCAGTTTTTGCCGATATCGGCGGGTCGGGTGCTGGCGCTGTGTCTGGCTTATGCCGCTAGCGCGGGGATATTTGCCGCGTCATTGGTGCTGTCGCTGGTGGTGGTGTTCAATGCCGGCCACAAGCGGCGGGCGGTGCAGATCATTCGCGAGAAGAGTCCCCGGCCGTTATTCGGTATCGGCTTTCTGGTGGCATTGAGCGATGCCCTGACCAGCCCGCAGATCGCCCATCAACTGGGCAACAATCTCACCAGCAGCATCGCCGTGTTCACCGGGTTGGCAGCGTCGGTTTCCTTCGGCTTGCTGGTGATCCGCATGCGTCGCCCGGTCGCCCATGTGATCCGTATTTTGCCGCTGGCCCAGCGCCTCAGGCAGCCGGCGTTGCGTGAAACCCTGCGGATATTTTCCGGGCTCTGGTATTGGCCGATTCTGTTGATGGTACTGGTTTCGATCATCAACCTGATCGGCGCCGGGGCGGACAACCAGAGAGTGCTGCGCAGCGCCTTGTTCACCACGGTGTTGCTGATTGCCACGGTGTTTCTCAGCACCACGCTGCACCATTTGTTCAAGGCCCGCAGCGAAGCGGACCTGCGCCGCAGCAGCGCCTACAAGGAACGCTTTCTCAATCTGTCCCACGCCTTGCTGCGCATCGGCATGGCCATCGTGTTCATCGATATCCTCGGACGGGTCTGGGGCGTGTCGCTGTTCGAATTCGCGGTGAGCAATGCCGTGGGCCGGGCGATCAGTGATTCCCTGAGCCACATCGGCCTGATCCTGCTGGTGACCTGGATGGTCTGGGTGGTACTCGACACGGCGATTCAGGAAGCCCTGAAGCCACCGACCAACAAGCGTTCGGCGCGCCAGCCGAGTACGCGGGTGAAAACCATCCTGCCGCTGCTGCGCAACGCGATCAAAATCATCCTGGTGGTGATTTGCGCGATCACCACCATGGCCAACCTGGGAATCAACGTCGCGCCTTTCCTGGCCGGTGCCGGGGTGATCGGCCTGGCGATCGGTTTCGGTTCCCAACAACTGGTGCAGGACGTGATTACCGGGCTGTTCATCATCATCGAAGATACCCTGTCCATCGGCGACTGGGTGGTGCTCGATTCCGGACATGCCGGCACGGTCGAAGGTCTGACCATCCGCACCTTGCGCTTGCGCGACGGCAAAGGCTTCGTGCACTCGGTGCCGTTCGGGCAGATCAAGGCCGTGACCAACCAATCGCGGCAATTCGCCTATGCGTTTTTCTCGGTGCAATTCACCTACGACACTGATGTCGACAAGGCCATTGAACTGATCCGCGAGGCCGGGCATTCCATCAGCAACGACCCATTCCTGCGCTACAACCTGCAAGGACCGCTGGACGTGTTTGGCGTCGACAAGATGGACCTCAACGGTGTGGTGCTGACCGCACAATTCCGCACGGTGTCCGGTGGCCAATATGCGGTGAGCCGCGCCTTCAACCAGCGTTTGAAAAAGCTTGTGGATAACTGCCCGTGGGTGAACTTCGCGCAGACTTATCCACAGCGGGCGCTGGTGCCGAGGCATCCGGTCGAAGCGCCGCCGGAGATCGAACCAGAGCATGCTGCTGTGTTGATGCCGGATCGGCCGCGTTCTCAGTAAGTCGCCCGGGAGGTTTTTGGCGGCTGTAATGGCCCCATCGCGAGCAAGCTCGCTCCCACAGGGTTTTGTGTTGGCACATCAATCTGTGCCCTTGCCCAGATCAACTGTGGGAGCGAGCTTGCTCGCGATGGGGGCAGAGCAGACAGCTTCAGTGCCGGATCAGCTTGCTGCGCACCTCAGCGCCAGTCTGCTGATCCAGCTCCCCCCAAAACTGCTGCTTGCCAGCAATCTCGGCAGCGACCGGCAACCCGTCGCGATACACCAGCCGATTGCTCGCCAGTGCCGGGACTTTCGCGCCGGGCAATAGCGTGCCGGCRAGGTTCAGCGGATCGACCCCGCACACTGCGACCAGGCTGCCGTCATGGGGTCGACGTCGTACTTCCCGCAACAAGGGGATCGCCTCGGGCAGGGCGAATTGCTCGCCCGCCAGGCCGTTGACAAACCGCCCGCCGCGAATCTCGCCGCGAGCCTCCAGGCGATGGAAAGTACGCAGCAGTTCGCGCCAGCTCGGCAACCAGTCCGCCTCACGTTCCAGCAAGCGCCAGAACACCACACCGTAGCGGCGCAGCAAGGTCATGGCGATGTGTTCAAGGGTTTCGGCAGGCGTCCGCTGGTTTTCCACCACCGGCGCGGCAGGTTCGCGTCGCAACAGGGCCCAGCGCCCGGCGTCGTCCATGCCACCGATAAATGCCCCGCGCCCACGCCGACTGTTGCGCGGCTGGCGCTTGCTGACCGGGGTGATCAGTGCGCGCAATCCGGCGAAGCTGTCGGCATTCACCAACCCCGCGCCCACCAGTTCCTGCAGGGCGATCTCCAGCTCCGAACGCAGCAGGTGGGCCTCATGGATCAGCTCATCGAAAAACAGCGCGCCATGCTGGCTGAGGGCGGCGTGGACCTTTTGCGTTTTCGGCGACAGTTCGCTGACCGGCGTCTGTTCGGTCAAGCCGCTCCAGAGTCCGACCCGGTTGCGCGGCAGCAACACGATCGGCGTGCTGCGCAGGGCGGTGCTGGCGCTTTTGTTGTGCGCAGTCAGGCGCGTCCACACCAGTCTGCCGCTGCGGCACAGATCATCGAGCCAGGTCGCCGAGTAGTCCTTGATCCGCGCCGGCAGGATGTCGCTGTCCCAGGCTGAAGCGGCGGCGGGGTAGCCTTCGAACTGCGCAACGACGGCCGGCAATACCGCCGCACCCTGGCCCTGGCTTGCGCTCGACAGATACTGCCAGTCGAACAGAAACCGCATGAAATCCTGCAACGCCACCGGTTCGATTTCCCGGCGCAGGCGCTTGACCGTATAACGGTGAATCCGGGCCAGCAAATGCCGCTCGCACCATTCCTCCTGAGCGGTGCCCGGGGTGAAGCGGCCGCGCAGCACGTAGCCTTCGCGTTCCAGTTGCGCCAGGGCCTGGTTGACCTGTGTAGCGGGCAAGCCCAGCGGTTCGGCAATACGATTGAGCGCCAGCGGCCCGAAGGTGCTGAGCCGCGCGCGGATCAGTTCGAGGATGGCGTCGTCGGGTTCCCAGGCCTCGTCGAAGTCCGGCAGCACTTGCAGCGATGGCGTCAATTCGGCCTGTGGATAAATTGCCCGCAGGCAGGTCAGGCGCTCCAGCGCCAGCCACAGTGATTGCCCGGCGTTGATCTGCAAACGGCTTGCGCGTCCACTGTCGGCCAGGGTCGTGAGCCAGTCGAGCCACTGCGGATTGGCGTCGGCCTCGGCATCGGTGATGCACGCCAGGCTCATCAAGGCCTCGTGCATTTCATCGATACCGGAGGGCGTCGGCCAGGCTTCGTCGCGCACGGCGGCAATCGCCTCGGCGTCCAGCGCGCCGAGATCGTCGGTGGATTGCGGGTCGCTCCAGCGGCGGTTGAGTACGGCTTGGGTGCGGCGTTCTTCCAGTGGCGCATCGTCGAGAAAGGTATAGGGCCGGGCGCTGAGAATCTCCGCCGCCAGTGGCGAAGGCGCCGGCAAATCGCGGCTGATCAGGCGAATGTCGCCGCGTTCCATGCGCCGCAACAGTGCCAGCCAACCTTCAGTGTCCATGGCTTCGTGCAGGCAATCGTCGAGGGTTTGCTCCACCAGCGGATGGTCGGGAATCTCCCGTTCGCCGGCGAGGTTTTCCACGCAGGCGATCTGGTCGGGAAACACGCTGGCGATCAGGTCTTCGCTTTTCATTCGCTGGATCTGCGGCGGGACTTTGCGCCCGCCGCTGTAGCGCGGCAGCGCCAGGGCCACCCCGGCGTTCCAGCGCCAGCGCACACCGAACAGCGGCGCGTCGAGCACGGCCTGGATCAGGATGTGTTCGGCACTGTTGCTGTGCATGTAACGCCAGACGTCGTCCAGTTCAAAACTGTGGCTGGTGGACAGCGACAGCACGATGGCGTCTTCGCTGGCGGCGGCCTGCAATTCGAAGTTGAAGGTGCGACAGAAACGCTTGCGCAGGGCCAGGCCCCAGGCGCGGTTGATGCGGCTGCCGAACGGCGTGTGAATGACCAGTTGCGTGCCGCCGGACTCGTCGAAAAAACGTTCCATCAGTAGCGTGTCTTGGGATGGCAGGGCCCCCAACGCCTGTCGCGCACGGGCCAGGTAGTCCACCAGTTGATCAGCGCTGGCGAGGTTCAAGCCCAAGGTCTCGGTCAGCCAGTCGAGCGCTGGCTGCAAGTTGCCTGGCGCAGCCCCCAGCAGGTCGTCGAGTTGTGCCTGCAAGCGCGCCACCGCCGCGGACAATTCGGCGCTGCGCCCCGGTGCTTCACCGAGCCAGAACGGAATGGTCGGCGGCTGGCCTTGGGCATCCTCGACCCGTACCTTGCCGGTTTCCACGCGCAGGATCCGATAGGACGTATTGCCCAACTGGAAGACATCCCCGGCGATGCTTTCCACCGCGAAGTCTTCGTTGACGCTGCCGATGTTCAGCCCTTGAGGCTCCAGCAGCACGCTGTAGTCGGCGTTGTCCGGAATGGTCCCGCCACTGGTCACCGCTGTCAGTTTTGCGCCACGGCGACCGCGCAGGGTGCGGCTCACGGCGTCGCGGTGCAGGTAGGCACTGCGGACGCCCTGACGCCCGTTGTAGCCCTCGGCGAGCATGTGCAGCAGCGCCTGGTAGTGTTTGTCGTCGAGCCCGGTGTAGGGCGAGGCACGCCGCAGCATCTCCAGTAGCGCTTGCTCCGGCCATTCCTGGCAACTGACCTCGGCGATGATCTGTTGCGCCAGCACGTCCAGCGGCGCTTGCGGGATCAGCAAGGTATCCAGTTCGCCCCGGCGCACGCAGTCGAGCAGCGCGGCGCATTCGATCAGGTCGTCGCGGGTGGTGGCGAACAAGCGGCCCTTGGGCGTGCCGCCGACCTGGTGCCCTGAACGGCCGACCCGCTGCAGAAACCCGGCAATCGAACGCGGCGAGGCGATCTGGCACACCAGGTCGACTTCGCCGATGTCGATCCCCAGTTCCAGCGACGCCGTGGCGATCAGCACCTGCAGGTCGCCGCGCTTGAGTCGCTGCTCGGCGTCCAGGCGAAACTCCTTGGCCAGGCTGCCGTGGTGGGCCGCCACGGCAGCCTTGCCCAGGCGCTCGCTCAGGTGCCGGCTGAGGCGTTCGGCCAGGCGCCGGGTGTTGACGAAAATCAGCGTGGTCCGGTGTTCCCGGGCGAGGGCGGCGAGGCGGTCGTACACCAATTCCCAGACATCGTTGGCCATCACCGCCGATAGCGGCACGGGCGGCACTTCGATATCCAGATCGCGGGGGCGGGCGTGGCCGATGTCGACGATCTCGCACGGGCGGTCGCGACCCACCAGGAAGCGCGAGACGGCTTCGACGGGTTTTTGCGTGGCAGACAGACCGATGCGCAGCAACGGCTCAGGGCAGAGTGCTTGCAGGCGTTCGAGGCTCAGGGTCAGATGACTGCCGCGTTTGCTGGCGGCCATGGCGTGGATCTCGTCGATGATCACCGTTTGTGTCGTGCCAAGCATCTGCCGACCGGAATCGGAACCGAGCAGCACGTACAGGGACTCCGGCGTGGTCACCAGAATATGCGGCGCCGTCTTGCGCATCGCCGAGCGGTCTTTTTGCGGTGTGTCGCCGGTGCGCACGGCGGTGGTGATCTGCAATTCGGGCAGACCCATCACGCGCAACTGTTCGGTAATGCCGGCCAGCGGGTTTTGCAGGTTGATCTGGATGTCGTTGGACAGCGCCTTGAGCGGCGAGACGTAGACCACCAGGGTGGCGTCGGGCAAGCCTTCGGGGCTTTCCAGGCCGCGGTGCACCAGGTCGTCGATGACGGCGAGAAAGGCGGTGAGGGTCTTGCCGGAGCCGGTGGGCGCGGCGACCAGGGTCGAACGGCGCTGGCGGATCGACGGCCACGCCCGGGCCTGGGCGGCGGTGACCGCTGCGAATGTGTGACTGAACCAGGCGCTGACTGCGGGATGAAAGCCGCTCAGGGCACTGTCTGCAGGAATGGGCAGGTTCATGCAGCAAGTTATGCGGGTGGGTGGCCGAAGATGCAAGTACCACTCAAGATCTTCACCGCCTTCCAGGGCCTCATCGCGAGCAGGCTCGCTCCTACAGTGGATCTTCGGTTCACATAAATCCAATGTGGGAGCGAGCYTGCTCGCGATGAGGCCAGTCCAGGCACCGCAAAAGTCAGACATCTACACTTTACGGGTGACGGTTGCGCACTAAACCCGCAAAATGCAACGATTCCGGCAATTACCAACGACATCGCCTGGGTGCGGTGTCGATAACGCCATTGTTTCAATCAGACTGGGCCTGCTGACTCTATGCGAATGCGCCTTATGTTACTGGGCGGCGGAAATGCCCTTGGGCAGGCGCTGATTCGCCTCGGTGCGGAGGAAGACATCGGTTTCCTCGCCCCCCGCCCGCCCGAAGACGGCTGGGATGCCGCGAGCCTGACACAACTGCTCGACGACACCCGTCCCGATGCATTGATCAACCTTGCCTACTACTTCGACTGGTTTCAGGCGGAGGCAGTGAGCGAACAGCGTCTGGCCGGCCAGGAGCGTGCGATCGAGCGTCTGGCGGAACTGTGCCAGCACCACAACATCGTTCTACTGCAACCTTCGAGCTATCGAGTGTTCGACGGCTCCCGTGCCACGGCCTACAGCGAAAAAGACGAACCCGTTCCACTGGGCTTGCGCGGTCAGGCGTTGTGGCGGATCGAACAAAGCGTTCGCGCCACCTGCCCGCAACACGTGCTGTTGCGTTTCGGCTGGCTGCTGGACGACAGTCCGGATGGCACCCTTGGCCGCTTCCTCGCCCGTGCCGAACAACCCGAAGAACTGCTGATGGCCGACGACCGACGCGGCAATCCGACGCCGGTCGACGATGCTGCCCGGGTGATCATTTCTGTGCTCAAGCAACTCGATTGCGCCGCGCCGCTGTGGGGCACCTACCACTACGCCGGGCATGAGGCGACCACGCCGCTGGCGCTGGGACAGGCGATTCTGACCGAAGCCCGCAGCCTGCATCCGCTGGCCATTGAGGCCCCGACCGCTCAGGCTCACRCCGCGCGTCCGGATGCTGCCGAAGAACCGCAACACGCGGTATTGGCCTGCAAGAAAATTCTGCACACCTTCGGGATCAAGCCGCGCGCCTGGCGTGCGGCGCTTCCCGGCCTACTGGACAGGTTCTATCGCCATGGCTGACGGTCCCGTTTTGATCACCGGTGGTGCCGGTTTCATTGGTTCACACCTGACTGACGCCCTGCTTGTCAAGGGCCATGCAGTGCGGATTCTCGATGACCTGTCCACCGGCAAGCGCAGCAATCTGCCGCTGGATAATCCCAGGGTCGAACTGATCGTCGGCGACGTGGCCGATGCGGCTTTGGTTGCCCAGGCGATGGCTGGATGCAGCGCCGTGGCGCACCTCGCGGCCGTGGCTTCGGTGCAGGCCTCGGTGGACGATCCGGTGCGTACGCACCAGAGCAACTTCATCGGCACGCTGAACGTCTGCGAAGCCATGCGCCAGACCGGGGTCAAGCGCGTGCTGTTTGCCTCCAGCGCGGCGGTGTATGGCAACAATGGCGAAGGTGAGTCGATCGACGAAGACACGCCCAAGGCGCCGTTGACGCCTTATGCGGTGGACAAACTGGCCAGCGAGCATTACTTCGATTTCTACCGCCGCCTGCATGGGCTGGAGCCGGTGATTTTCCGCTTCTTCAACATCTTCGGCCCGCGCCAGGATCCGTCCTCGCCGTACTCCGGGGTGATCAGTATTTTCAGCGAGCGCGCACTAAAGGGCTTGCCGATCACCGTGTTCGGCGATGGCGAGCAGACCCGGGATTTTGTCTACGTCGAAGACCTGGTCGACTTGCTGGTGCAGGCCATCGAGAAACCTCAGGTCGAAGTCGGTGCGGTCAACGTCGGCTGGAACCAGGCGACGACCCTCAAGCAAATGCTCGAAGCGCTGGAAGCCGTGGTCGGCAAGTTGCCTCCGGTGAGCTACGGCCCGGCGCGCTCCGGTGACATTCGTCACTCCCGGGCGAACAACCAGCGTCTGTTGGAGCGCTTCACTACCACAGAGCAGACACCGATGCGTGTGGGGCTGGCGCGGTTGCTGGGGCGATAAATCGCTGCCCTGCGGACGTGAAAAAGGCGCCTGTTTACAGGCGCCGGAGCAAGCTCCCTCGCCACAACGGCCTGGTTCACCACCACGTGAACATTCTTCCAGCGATGTCGCTTAGAACTTGTAACCCAGGCCAACCATGTACACAAACGGATCGACGTCGATGTTGACCTTGGCGCGGGTGCCCGGGGCAATGGCGTTGTTTTCCACTGTGGCGCGGGTATCGATGTCGATGTAGCGCACCTGGGCGTTGAGCATGACATGGTCGGTCAGCATGTAGTCGGCACCGACCTGCCAGGCCAGACCCCAGGAGTTCTTCGCATTGAAGTTACTGAAACCGGCGGACTTGGCTTCGCTGCTGAGGCTTTCGTCGTAGATCCAGGTGTAGTTGATGCCACCGCCGACATAGGGCTGGAAGGCCGACTTCGAATCCAGCGGGTAGTAGACCACGCTCAGGGTTGGCGGCAGGTGTTTCAGGGAACCGAGTTTGCCGTTGGCAGCAGGCAGGGCGGTACCTTTGAGATTCACGTCATGCTCGAACGGAGTGGCGGCAAGCAGTTCGATCCCCCAATTGTTGGTGAGCATGTAGGCGAAGTTCAGGCCCAGCTGCGTGTCGCTGTCCATGGTCGCCTTGCCGCCCAGGTTGGTACCGGCCAGCGGACCCTGATCGACCTTCACGCTGGAACTGTCGGCTTTCGGGTTAACGGTGATGGCGCCCGCCCGAAGGATGATGTCACCGGCCTCGTGGGCTTGGGCGAGCGGGGCTGCGAGCGCGAAGGCAACCAGCGAAGCGCTGAGCATGGACTTGTTCATGAGGGCTCCAGAGGACGTTAAAAATGTTCGATGTCCAATGGTAAGGTGCCTAACGAATCGGTCTTTTGATGCAGCTCAAGGAAAGTGGTAAGGAATGGATTTTGTAGCGATTTCGATGGCCCTTCGCGAGCAGGTTCTGTGTCTGTCAGGCGATTGGACCACGCGGGTAGCGCTTGAGCTTTTCGATCAGCTCATTGCCCGGGATCGGACGATCGAACAGGTAGCCCTGGCCGACGTCGCAGCGGTGACGGCGCAGGAACGACAACTGTTCGGCGGTTTCGATGCCTTCAGCCACGACCTTGAGTTTCAGGTTGTGCGCCATGGCGATCACCGCGGAGGTGATTTCCATGTCGTCCTGGTTGTCCGGGATTTCGTGGATGAAGCTTCGGTCGATCTTGATGATGTCGATGGGGAATTTTTTCAAGTAACTGAGCGACGAGTAACCGGTGCCGAAGTCGTCCATGGCCAGGGTCAGGCCCAGGCGCTTGAGTTGGTCGAGTTGCAAGTGGGTGTCTTCGGTGGCTTCCAGCAGCAGGCCTTCGGTCAGCTCCAGCTCCAGCAAATGAGCGGGGAGGGCTTCTTCCTTGAGGATGTTGGCAATGGAGGCCACCAGGTCCGGATCGGAAAACTGCTTGGGCGACAGGTTGATCGCCACTTGCAGGTTGCCCAGGCCGGCGGCGGTCAGCGCTTTGCTCATGCGGCATGCCTGGCGGGCGATCCATTTGCCGATCGGAATGATCAGTCCGGTTTCTTCGGCGACGCTGATGAACTGATCCGGGCGGATCATGCCCTTTTCCGGATGGTCCCAGCGCAGCAGTGCTTCCATGCCCAGCAGGCGACCGCTGCGCAGGCACAGCTTGGGCTGATAGAACACGTCGAGCTCGTTCTGGGTCAGGGCTCGGCGCAGGTTGTTCTCGACGAACAGCTTGTAGCTGGCCTCGGCGTTGAGCGCTTCGGTGAACACTTGCACCTGGTGTTTGCCGTTGGCCTTGGCCTTGTGCAGCGCCAACCCGGCATTGCGCATCAGGGTTTGCGGGTCGCGCCCGTGCAGCGGCGCGCAGGCCAGGCCCACGGAGCCGGTGACGCTGATCAACTGGTTGTCGACGAACATCGGTTTGTCGAGGGTCGCCAGCAATTGGTTGGCCACTTGCTGGCCCGTCGACAGGTCAGTGTTGTCCAGCAGCACGGCGAATTCATTACTGGCGAATCGCGCCAGGCTGCCGCTCGGAACCAGGCTGTTGCGCAGGCGCCGGGCGAGGCTGATCAGCAGTTTGTCGCCGGTCTGGTGGCCGAGGCTGTCGTTGATCCGCTTGAAGTTGTCGATGTCCACCAGCAACAGGCTGATCGGCGCATCGCTGTCCCGGGCAAAGCGTTCATCGAGGTTGCGGATGAACGCCGGGCGGTTGCCGAGGTTTGTCAGGTTGTCGGTGTAGGCCAGGCGCTCGATGCGTTGCTGAGCAAGCTTGGTCTGGGTGATGTCTTCGTATATGCCGATGTAGTGGGTCAGCTCGCGGTTGTCGCCGTAAACCTTGGAGATCGACAACTGGCCCCAGTAGGGTTCGAGGTTTTTCCGGCGACTCTTGAATTCGCCTTGCCAACTGTTGCTCTTGGCCAACGCCGAAGGTGCGTCGAACAGCAGTTCACTGAGGTTCTCCAGGGCCGGCAGTTCCGACAGGCGCTGACCGTGCACTTCTTCGGTGGAATATTGGGTGATCGCGGTGAAGCTCGGGTTGACGTATTCCACCACGCCGTCGCAGTTGACCAGCAGAAAGGCGTTGGCACTTTGCTCGACCGCACGCTGAAACAAGTGCAGGGCGCTGGTGGCGGTTCGACGATTGTGGTTACTGATGACCTGGGCAAACTGGTCCGCCAGTTCGCCAGCAAAAGCGATTTCGTCCTGTTGCCAGGCACGGGTCGCACCGGTCTGCTCCAGGCACAGCACGCCGACCACTTGGCCATCGACGCGGATACTGGCGTCGAGCATTGCGTTAACGTCGCGCGGGCGCAGGCTCTCGGCCATCTCCCGGGTACGCGGGTCGCGCATGGCGTTATGGGCGTCGATGGCGCGGCCGGTGTGCAAGGCGTCGAGGTAATCGGGGAACACGCTGACGTCGATCGGTTGCGGCAGCAGGTATTCCTGGTTCGTGCGGTGGTAGGCCGAGATCGGCACCAGCATCGAGCCTTCGAGGTGCCACAGGCTGGCGCAGTCGATTTCGTAAATGTCGCAGGCGCTGCGGGTGATCAGTTCGGCAGCTTCTTGCAGGGAATTGTTGCTGCTGTAGCGTTGCCGGGTCAGCAGCAGGATCAGGTCCTGCTGGGCACGCACCCGGTCCAGATGTAGCAGTTGCTCCTGCTGGGCACGCTGATTGAGTTCCAGGGCGATTTGCAGGCGCGAGTTCTGGGTTTCCAGATCCAGGGCCGGTTGCAGCGGGTCATCCTCGAACAGGCCGTCGATGACCAGCAGATAGCCGCGCAACAGGTGGCGGTTGTGTTGTTTGTAGGCTTCGCCCAGTTCCAGCAGATTCAGGGAGCCTGAGGCGGTGTGCAGGGTGTAGCGGATCAGGTAATGCGTGCTTTCAGTCAGCTGTTGCTGGACCGCGTCGTGCAGTTGATAGCGCGCTTGCGGCTCCATCAGGCTGGCGTAGGGCGAGCCCACCAGCGCACACAGCTCCACGGCCGGCAGGCCGAACTGGCGTTCGCAATTGGGATCAAGAAACAGCAGCGCCCAGCTGGGTTCATTAAGCCGTTCGAAACGCAGCATGCCGAGCCGCGAGGGCACAGGCAACTGCGTCACTACCTCGGCCACCATACGGCTGGCGGCATCGGGTTGGCTTTTCATGGAGGGAAACTCGCTTCGAATATGCTGAACGCGCTGGGCTCTCGCCCTCTTGACTGTTGCCTGCGGCAAGGTTGCATCATTGCGACACCGACTGACAAGAGAGATGAAGGCCAAGTGCTATAAGAATATGTCGGCAGGCGACGGGATTTCTTCAGTCGGTGGCAAAAAGTAATGCTGTTCGCCGAAAAGTCGCAGTTTTGCACGTGTTGCAAATGGCTACGATCTGTTTCCGGATCAGCGAAACCGGATGCCAATGGACTGCAATAACTTGCCTTCCCGATCGTGATAATTCACTTGAAGCTGCCCGGCATCGACGACCAGGTGTGCAAAGTTATCCTGGCTGATCACGTTGCTGGTCAGCTCATGGAAATAGTCGCCGGAAGCGGTGCGGACCAGGGGCTGATCGAGGGCGAACGTGGCGGCCGTGGCATAGGGCAACATTCTGCTGTTGCACAGCGGTGACGAGACGATGGTGTGGACTTCGAAATCCGGGTCCTCGCTGTGGGTAAGCCGACTGGTCAGCGAGCCGTGAACATCACCGGAAATGAACACGACGTTCTTGATGCAGTGTGTGCGAATGCTCTCCAGCAGCCGTAGTCGTTGTTCAGGGAAGGCCTGCCAAGCGTCATCACCCAGGCGTTTGCGGTCGGGGTAGAACATGACACTGGTGACCACGAGTTTGACCCGTGCCGGACTGTGGATCAGCCAGTCGCACAAGGCCTGTTCCTGGGCTGCGTCGAGAATGCGTCGGTCAGTGGTCGACAGATTGCGTCGGGTTCGACTGTCGGTAACAAACCATTCGATATCACCTTCAGTAAATTGATACCAGTATTTGTCCAGTCGTTTATTTATCAGTCCATCACTGGTTAGTGCATGAGCTGGGCTATGGCTGGCCTGATACAACTCATAGGCCCTGATTGCGTTTGCATATAAGTAGTCATCGGACCTGCTCTTGTTGGCGGGCCAGTTGTCCTCTATTTCATGGTCGTCAAGGATCATGTAAGTGGGCAGGCTGGACATTAATCTGCCGATATTTATCTGCGAAAACGCCACGCGATATTTTTGCAGGATTTCCTTGAGTTCCCGATCAGGAGCAATGATGTTCAAATCATCGACGTAGATTTGGTCTCCCGTCATCACCAGCGCGCTGACGGGAGGGCTGGCTTGCTCCACCAGGCGTGAAATTGAAGCGAAGATTCTGTCGCCCAAGTGAGGGGCCAAGGCGATACCTGCGGTCATGCGCAGGTATCGGCAAGAGCCGACAATGTAGGCCCTTGGCAGGTTGGCTTCGCTGGAGCGGGTACGCAATTGATAAGTCTGTCGTGGCCATTGCAGCGGCAGTTCCTTCACCGTGTCGACGGTGTGCGCCGGGCTCGTCGGGCTGAACCACCCGGCCTGATATTCATAGTCGGAGTCGGCGGACAGGTTGTTTAGTGCAAAGACTTCGCACATGTCGTGCTCGGGTTCGAGTTTTGTAAAGCTGCCTTTTGACCAGTGATCTTCGCCTTGTCGTCTATAACGAATGCCGGCAAATACCAAGGTGTTTTTATTGTATTCGCCGCGCAAAAAAATACGTGCGTGATTAGTGGTGGTGTGGCCAATAATCGGGCCGACAGTTGGTTTAAGCATGTTTGAGTCCATTCGGCTGCCAACGAATTAGATAGATGGTTGTTTCGGATGTAATAAGTAGTCTTTCAGTCAAGGCTAGTTATTTGGCCCGAAAAAATATCTGGCAGAAATGGATTCGAGTTGTGGGCGATATCAGCCACAAATGTAGGAAGACGTTTTAAGCAGAAAATTCAGGCAAAAAAAGCCCCGCCAAATTGGCGGGGTTGAGGTACGAGCGTGGCGCTCGGAAACGTGGAACGCACTGGCCCTCCGGTGAGGGAGGGCCGGTCGGTGTTACAGGAGCATGGTGCGGATGTCGCCCAGCAGGTCGCTCAGACGCTTGGTGAAGCGTGCAGCAGCGGCGCCGTTGATCACGCGGTGATCGTAGGACAGCGACAGCGGCAGCATCAGTTTCGGCTGGAAGGCTTTGCCGTCCCAGACTGGCTGGATGGTTGCCTTGGAAACACCGAGGATCGCCACTTCCGGCGCGTTGACGATCGGCGTGAAGCCGGTGCCGCCAATGTGGCCGAGGCTGGAAATGGTGAAGCAGGCGCCTTGCATCTCATCCGACGAGAGCTTCTTGGTCCGGGCTTTTTCAGCCAGGGAAGCAGCTTCGGCGGCCAGTTGCAGCAGGCTCTTCTGGTCGACGTTCTTGATGACCGGTACCAGCAGGCCATCCGGGGTGTCGACGGCGAAGCCGATGTTCACGTATTTCTTGCGGATGATCGCTTTGCCGCTTGGCGCCAGCGAGCTGTTGAAGTCCGGCAGTTCCTTGAGCAGGTGCGCACAGGTCTTGAGCAGCAACGGCAGGATGGTCAGCTTGACGCCGGCCTTCTCTGCAACGGCTTTCTGGGCAACACGGAACGCTTCGAGTTCGGTGATATCCGCCGAGTCGAATTGCGTCACGTGCGGCACGTTCAGCCAGCTGCGGTGCAAGTTGGCGGCTCCGACCTGCATCAGGCGGGTCATCGGCACTTCTTCGATTTCACCGAAGCGGCTGAAGTCCACGACCGGAATCGGCGGGATGCCCGCGCCACCGGTTGCGCCGGCAGCAGCGGCCGGTGCTTCCTTGGCCTTCTGCATCATGGCTTTGACGTAAACCTGCACGTCTTCTTTCAGGATGCGACCGTGCGGACCGCTGGCGCCAACGGCGCTCAGCTCGACGCCGAATTCTCGGGCCAGTTGACGCACGGCAGGGCCGGCGTGAACCTTGGCGCCTGGCTTGGCTGGAGCGGCGGCCGGGGCTGCAACAGGTGCGGCGGCGGCAGGTGCAGCAGCTGGAGCAGGTGCGCTCGGAGCCGCAGCGGCAGGTGCCGGAGCGGCGCCTTTGACTTTCAGCTTGAGGATCAGGTCGCCGGTACCGACTTCGTCATCGAGCTTGATGGAAACGCTTTCCACCACGCCAGCGGCTGGCGACGGGATTTCCATGCTCGCCTTGTCGGATTCCAGAGTGATCAGCGACTGGTCGGCCACAACGGTGTCGCCGGCCTTGACCAGGACTTCGATGATCTTGGCCTTGCCCGCCGAACCGATGTCCGGAACGTGGATGTCCTGAACGCTGTCGGCCACTGGAGCAGCCGGTGCGGCAGCGGCAGGCGCTGGAGCAGCGGCGGCAGGTGCGGCCGCCTGAGCTGGAGCGGCAGCAACTGGTGCAGCAGCACCCGCCACTTCCAGATCCAGGATCAGGTCGCCGGTGCCGACTTCGTCGTTGAGCTTGACGCTGATGGCCTTGACCACGCCAGCGGCWGGCGACGGGATTTCCATGCTCGCCTTGTCGGATTCCAAGGTGATCAGTGACTGATCAGCCGCGACGGTGTCGCCGACCTTGACCTGGATCTCGATGATCTGGGCCTTGCCCGACGAACCGATGTCCGGCACGTACACTTGCTGAACGCTGGCAGCAGCCGGCGCAGCAGGAGCAGGGGCGGCGGCAGGTGCAGCAGCCGGTTTGGCTTCAGCCTTGGCCGCCGGCGCAGCGGCAGCCGCAGGAGCCGCAGTAGCGGCACCTTCGACTTCCAGCTCCAGCAGTTCGTCGCCTTCTTTCAGGCGATCGCCCAGCTTCACTTTCAGGCTCTTGATGATACCGGCCTTCGGCGCAGGCACTTCCATGCTCGCCTTGTCCGACTCAAGTGTCAGGATGCTCTGATCGGCTTCGATACGGTCGCCGACCTTCACAAACAGTTCAATTACTTCACCTTCACCGCTGCCGATGTCAGGTACGCGAATGAGTTCGCTCACAGAATCTCTCCTCAGCAGTCCAGTGGGTTGCGTTTTTCCGGGTTGATACCGAACTTGGCGATGGCTTCAGCCACAACCTTAGGTTCGATGTCACCACGGTCAGCCAGTGCTTCCAGGGCTGCCAACACCACGAAATGACGGTCGACTTCGAAGAAATGACGCAGTTTCTTGCGGCTGTCGCTGCGGCCGAAACCGTCGGTGCCCAGGACTTTGAATTCCTTGGACGGTACCCACTGACGGATCTGCTCGGCGAACAGTTTCATGTAGTCGGTAGACGCGATGACCGGACCTTTACGGCCGTTCAGGCACTCTTCGACGTAGCTCAGCTTAGGCTTCTGGCCCGGGTGCAGACGGTTGGTGCGTTCAACGGCCAGGCCGTCGCGACGCAGTTCGTTGAAGCTGGTAACGCTCCACACGTCGGCGCCGACGTTGAACTCTTCGCGCAGGATCTTCGCTGCTTCACGGACTTCACGCAGAATGGTGCCGGAGCCCATCAGCTGAACGTGGTGCGCCGCTTCGCGGGTGTCTTCTTCGAGCAGGTACATGCCTTTCTTGATGCCTTCTTCGGCACCGGCCGGCATGGCTGGCTGCTGGTACGACTCGTTCATTACGGTGATGTAGTAGAAGACGTCCTGTTGCTCTTCGGTCATCTTCTTCATGCCGTCCTGAATGATCACCGCCAACTCGTAGCCGTAGGTTGGATCGTAGGTGCGGCAGTTCGGGATGGTCGCGGCCAGCAGGTGGCTGTGACCGTCTTCGTGTTGCAGGCCTTCACCGTTCAGGGTGGTACGGCCGGCGGTGCCGCCGATCAGGAAGCCACGGGTGCGGCTGTCGCCAGCGGCCCAGGCCAGGTCGCCGATACGCTGGAAGCCGAACATCGAGTAGAAGATGTAGAACGGCAGCATCGGCTGGTTGTGGCTGGAGTACGAAGTACCGGCAGCGATGAAGGAGCTCATGGCGCCCGCTTCGTTGATGCCTTCCTCGAGGATCTGACCCTTCTGGTCTTCCTTGTAGAACATCACCTGGTCTTTATCGACTGGCTCGTAGAGCTGGCCGACGGAGGAGTAGATGCCCAGCTGACGGAACATGCCTTCCATACCGAAGGTACGGGCTTCGTCCGGGATGATCGGCACGATGCGCGGACCGATTTCCTTGTCCTTGACCAGTTGCGCGAGGATCCGCACGAAGGCCATGGTGGTGGAGATTTCGCGGTCGCCCGAGCCGTCCAGGATCGCCTTGAGGGTGTCCAGTGGCGGAGTCGGGATGTTGAAGCTCTTGGCGCGACGCTGAGGTACGAAGCCGCCCAGTGCGGTACGGCGCTCGCTCAGGTAACGGGCTTCGGCGCTGCCTTCTTGCGGTTTGAAGAATGGCAGGTTTTCCAGCTCATCGTCCTTGACCGGGATGTCGAAACGATCACGGAACAACTTCAGGCTGTCGACGTCGACTTTCTTGGTGTTGTGCGCAGTGTTCTTCGCTTCGCCGGCACCGGTGCCATAACCCTTGATGGTCTTGGCCAGGATGACGGTCGGTTGTTCTTTGTGGTTGACCGCTTCGTGGTACGCCGCGTAGACCTTGTACGGGTCGTGGCCGCCACGGTTGAGTTTCCAGATCTCGTCGTCGGACAGGTCTTCGACCATTGCCTTGAGTTCAGGCGTGTTGAAGAAGTGTTCACGCACGAACGCGCCGTCTTTGGCCTTGTAGTTCTGGTACTCGCCGTCGATGACTTCGTCCATGCGGCGTTGCAGGATGCCGTCGACATCCTTGGCCAGCAGTGGGTCCCAGAAACGGCCCCAGATGACTTTGGTCACGTTCCACTGGGCACCGCGGAACACGCCTTCGAGTTCCTGGATGATCTTGCCGTTGCCGCGAACCGGGCCGTCGAGGCGTTGCAGGTTGCAGTTGATGACGAAGATCAGGTTGTCCAGCTTCTCGCGGCCGGCCAGGGAGATCGCACCCAGGGATTCCGGCTCGTCGCACTCGCCGTCGCCCAGGAAGCACCAGACTTTCTGTTTGCCCGGCTGRATGAARCCRCGGTGTTCCAGGTACTTCATGAAGCGTGCCTGGTAGATCGCCTGGATCGGGCCCAGACCCATGGATACGGTCGGGAACTGCCAGAAGTCAGGCATCAGCCAAGGGTGCGGGTAGGACGACAGGCCCTGACCGTCGACTTCCTGGCGGAAGTTGTTCATCTGGTCTTCGGTGATGCGGCCTTCCATGAATGCGCGGGCGTAAACGCCTGGCGAGGTGTGGCCCTGGAAGTAGATCAGGTCGCCGCCGTGTTCGTCGCTCGGGGCCTGGAAGAAGTAGTTGAAGCCGATGTCATACAGGGTCGCACTGGAAGCGAAGCTGGAGATGTGACCGCCGAGGTCAGAATCTTTCAGGTTTGTACGCATTACCATGGCCATCGCGTTCCAGCGTACCAGCGAGCGAATGCGGCGTTCCATGAACAGGTCGCCAGGCATGCGTGCTTCGTGGGTAACGGGGATCGTGTTGCGGTAAGGTGTGGTGATGGCGTAAGGCAACTGCGAACCGCTGCGGGTCGCGAGTTCACCCATACGGGTCATCAGATAGTGAGCACGGTCTTCGCCTTCTTTGTCGAGAACCGATTCCAGGGCGTCCAGCCATTCCTGGGTTTCGACGGGATCGAGGTCTTGCATGGCTTGCTCCAGGGCGGAAAGGCTACCAGAATCGGTTGCCTGAGTTAGCGACTGGCCTTGTGGGCAGACGTTATGAATTCTTGGATTGCCGACAGGTTGTTCCGGCGGCGTGTAGTTTTACTACAAATCTTCCGGCATTTCAGCCCGTCTAATGTATATACGAGTAGTAAAACTACAGATGAGCGGCTTGTCGCCCCCGGCTGCGTTGTGAGAATAATCGTTAAGGTTGGTCTTTTTCCAACTACAGAAGGTAAAAGCTTGATGCTGGCTGCCAAAATTAAAGAAATCTCAGCTATTTCTAACTTTTGTTCGACAGTCCCTCAGGTAGTGAGTTTTCGAAAACCACTACATGCAGTCCGTTGTACGCCGATCAAGGATAGACCATGAGCCTCCCTTCGCTTGCCGAACTGCCCGCCATTCTCCTGCCGTTGGTCTCCCGCGCCGAGCAGTCGTTCCGGGCTGCCGTCGCTGCCCTGGACGATGACCACGGGCTGTCCACCTGGACGCCGGAACGCTGGGCGCAATTTGCCCGCGTCACCGCCGCCAGCGATTTCGTGATTGAACAGTGTGCTCGTGACCCTTTGATGTTGCTGGAGCTGGTGCAGTCCGGCGAACTGGATCGCCGCTTCGCTCCCGGCGAGTTGTGCGGGCAGATCGCGGCCGCCGTGAGCGAGGCCGAGTCCGACGATCAGCTTGGCCGCGCCTTGCGCCGCCAGCGTGCACGCCATCAGGTGCGGATCATCTGGCGCGACCTGACCCGCCAGGCCGATTTGATCCAGACCTGTCGCGACCTTTCGGACATGGCGGATGCCAGCATCGATCAGGCCTATCAATGGTTGTATGTGCGGCATTGCCAGCAGTTCGGCGTGCCGACCGGGCGGCGCAGCGGCGAGCCGCAGCAGATGGTCATTCTCGGCATGGGCAAGCTCGGCGCCGTGGAGCTGAACCTGTCCTCGGACATCGATCTGATTTTTGCCTACCCCGAGGGCGGCGAAACCGTCGGTGTGAAACGCGCGCTGGATAACCAGGAGTTCTTCATTCGTCTGGGCCAGCGGCTGATCAAGGCCCTGGACCCGATGACCGTCGACGGCTTTGTATTTCGCGTCGACATGCGCTTGCGACCTTACGGTTCGTCCGGCGCTCTGGTGCTGAGCTTCAACGCGCTGGAACAGTATTACCAGGACCAGGGTCGCGACTGGGAACGCTACGCGATGATCAAGTCGCGGGTGGTGGCCGGCGATCAAGTAGCCGGCGCGCAACTGCAGGAGATGCTGCGGCCGTTCGTTTACCGGCGCTACCTGGACTTCTCGGCCATCGAAGCGCTGCGCACCATGAAGCAACTGATCCAGCAGGAAGTACGGCGCAAGGGCATGGCCGACAACATCAAGCTCGGTTCCGGCGGTATTCGTGAAGTCGAGTTCATTGCCCAGGCGTTCCAGCTGATTCACGGCGGCCGCGATTTGAGCTTGCAGCAACGCCCGCTATTAAAAGTGCTGAGCACGCTGGAAGGTCAGGGTTACCTGCCGCCGGCCGTGATCGGCGAGCTGCGTGAAGGTTACGAATTCCTGCGTTACACCGAACACGCGATTCAGGCGATTGCCGATCGCCAGACGCAAATGTTGCCCAGTGGCGAGCAGGATCAGGCGCGCATTGCCTTTATGCTGGGTTTCGCCAACTGGACGGCGTTCCACGAACAACTGATGTATTGGCGCGGCCGCGTGGCCTGGCACTTCGGGCAGGTGATCGCCGATCCCGACGAAGAGCAGGGCGCCGAAAGCGAAGTGGTGGTCGGCGGTGAGTGGTTGCCGCTGTGGGAAGAGGCTCAGGACGATGAGGCCGCTTGCCGCCAACTGGAAGAGGGTGGCTTCAAGGATGCCCCCAAAGCCTTGAAAGCCTTGGCCGGCTTGCGCAGTAGCCCGCAATTGCGGGCGATGCAGCGTCTGGGCCGCGAACGTCTCGATGCTTTTATTCCGCGTCTGCTGGCACAGGCCGTGGAACATGACAATCCGGACCTGGTACTGGAACGGGTGCTGCCGCTGGTTGAAGCCGTGGCCCGTCGCTCCGCGTATCTGGTGTTGTTGACCGAGAACCCCGGTGCGCTGCGGCGTTTGTTGACGCTGTGTGCGGCAAGTCCGTGGATCGCCGAGCAAATCACCCGTTTCCCGTTACTGCTCGACGAACTGCTCAACGAAGGCCGGCTGTTCAAACCGCCATTGGCGCCAGAATTGGCGGCCGAGTTGCGCGAGCGCCTGACGCGGATTCCCGAGGACGACCTCGAACAGCAAATGGAAGCCCTGCGCCACTTCAAGCTGGCGCACCGCTTGCGGGTGGCCGCTTCGGAAATCGCCGGCAGTCTGCCGCTGATGAAAGTCAGCGATTACCTGACCTGGCTCGCCGAAGCGATCCTGGAGCAAGTGCTGGCATTGGCCTGGCGCCAGACCGTGGCCAAGTACGGCACGCCACTGCGCACCGATGGCACCTTGTGCGATCCCGGCTTCATCATTGTCGGTTATGGGAAAGTCGGCGGCCTGGAACTCGGGCATGGTTCGGACCTGGACCTGGTGTTCATCCACGATGGCGATCCGCAGGCTGAAACCGACGGACCCAAACCCATCGATGGCGCGCAATTTTTCACCCGTCTGGGGCAACGGATCATTCACTTGCTGACAGCGCAGACCAACTCCGGGCAGCTGTATGAGGTGGACATGCGTCTGCGGCCGTCCGGTGCGTCGGGGTTGCTGGTGAGTTCCCTCGGGGCGTTTGCCCGTTATCAGGAGAACGAAGCCTGGACTTGGGAACATCAGGCGCTGGTGCGTGCGCGGGTGTTGGTGGGCAGTCAGGATGTCGGCCAGGCATTCGAGAAAGTCCGCGCCGCGATATTGGGCAAAACCCGTGATCTACCGACCCTGCGTCAGGAGGTCAGCGAGATGCGCGCCAAGATGCGCGATAACCTCGGCAGCAAGAGCACGGCGGCCGGCACCGGGGCAAATGCCTTCGAAGCCACGGCGCCGTTCGATATCAAGCAGGACGCCGGAGGTATCGTCGATATTGAATTTATGGTGCAATACGCGGCCCTGGCGTGGTCCGAAACACACCCGCCATTGCTGCGCTGGACGGACAATATCCGCATTCTGGAAGAACTGGAGCATGAAGGGCTGATGCCCGTCGAAGATGCCAGTCTGTTGCGTGAAGCGTATAAAGCCTACCGCTCCGCCGCCCACCGGCAGGCCTTGCAGAAGGACCCCGGGGTGATACCGGGCGACCAGTTCGCGGACGAACGGCGGCAGGTCATGCGGATCTGGCTTGAGCTGGGGCTAAGCTGAAACGGGATATTTGATACGCCAATATTCCCTGTAGGAGCGAGCTTGCTCGCGATGGTCGTTAACGATAACGCGGCGAGCCTGACACCCTGAGGGGTCTCAGGTTCATCGTCGGATCGCCGCCCGGAGCAAGCTCGCTCCTACAGTAGATTTGCGTTGTTCTGTAGAATTTTCGAGGCGGGGAGGCGTAGGCCTCCCCGGTTCGTTTATGGAAACCACATGAAAATTCTGATCGTTGGGCCCAGTTGGGTCGGTGACATGGTGATGGCGCAGACACTGTTCCAGTGTTTGAAGCAACGCCACCCGCAATGCGAAATCGACGTGCTGGCCCCCGAGTGGAGCCGGCCGATTCTTGAGCGGATGCCCGAAGTTCGCCAGGCCTTGAGCTTTCCGCTCGGTCACGGTGTCCTGGAGCTGGCAACGCGTTGGCGCATCGGCAAATCCCTGGCTGGCCAGTACGACCAGGCGATCCTGCTGCCCAATTCCCTGAAGTCGGCGCTGGTGCCGTTCTTTGCCAGCATCCCGAAACGCACAGGCTGGCGTGGCGAGTTCCGCTATGGCCTGCTCAATGACGTGCGCACGCTGGATAAGGATCGTTACCCGCTGATGATCGAGCGCTTCATGGCCCTGGCTTACGAGCCTGGCGTTGAATTGCCAAAGCCGTATCCGCGCCCGACGCTGCAGATCGATTCGGTCACGCGCGAGGCGGCACTGGCAAAGTTCGGCCTGACCCTCGACCGTCCGGTGTTGGCCCTGTGCCCTGGTGCCGAGTTTGGCGAGTCCAAGCGCTGGCCGTCCGAGCATTACGCCAAGGTCGCCGAAGCGAAGATCCGCGAAGGCTGGCAAGTCTGGCTGTTCGGATCGAAAAACGACCATGCCGTGGGCGAAGACATCCGCGCGCGGCTGATTCCCGGTCTGCGTGAAGAGTCAGCGAACCTCAGTGGCGGCACCTCGCTGGCCGAAGCCATCGACCTGATGTCCTGTGCAGATTCTGTGGTGTCCAACGACTCCGGCCTGATGCACGTCGCCGCCGCGCTGAACCGCCCGCTGGTCGCGGTCTACGGTTCGACGTCGCCGGGCTTCACGCCACCGCTGGCCGAGCACGTGGAAATCGTACGCCTGGGCATCGAGTGCAGTCCGTGCTTCGATCGCACCTGCCGTTTCGGCCATTACAACTGCCTGCGCCAGCTCATGCCGCAGGCCGTGAACGAAGCCTTGCAGCGGTTGCAAGGCACTGTGGTCGAGGTCAAATAGCTTGCGGGTTCTGTTGATCAAGACTTCTTCGCTGGGCGACGTCATTCACGCGTTACCGGCGTTGACCGACGCGGCGCGGGCGATTCCCGGCATCAAATTCGACTGGGTAGTGGAAGAAGGCTTTGCCGAAATCCCGACCTGGCATCCGGCGGTGGGCAAGGTGATTCCGGTGGCGATCCGTCGCTGGCGCAAAAACATCTGGCAGACCATTAAGAGCGGCGAGTGGAAGCGCTTCAAACAAAGCGTTCGCGCCACCAGATATGACTTGGTGATAGACGCCCAGGGCTTGCTGAAAAGCGCCTGGCTGACCCGTTACGTCAAGGCTCCGGTGGCCGGCCTCGATAAAAGCTCCGCACGCGAGCCCATTGCTGCGCGCTTTTATGATCGACGTCTGGCCGTTGCCCGTGGGCAGCACGCGGTGGAGCGAGTGCGTCAGTTGTTCGCCATTGCGTTGGGCTATGACTTGCCCAAAGGTCTGGGCGACTACGGACTGAATATCGAGCGCCTGGTGGAGTTGCCGCGCAAGAATCCTTACGTGGTGTTTTTGCACGGCACCACCTGGGACACCAAGCACTGGCCCGAAGCCTACTGGCGCGAGCTGACCGAACGGGTTGGCTACCTTGGCGTCGGGGTGAAGTTGCCCTGGGGCAATGCCCTGGAGAAAGCCCGGGCCGAGCGTATCGCCGCGGGTTTCAAGCACGCCGAAGTGCTGCCAAAACTGAACCTGGCGGGTGTCGGCAAGGTGCTGGCCGGCGCGCAAGCCTGCGTGGCGGTGGATACCGGCTTGGGCCATCTGGCCGCCGCACTGGATGTGCCGACGCTGTCGCTGTTCGGTCCGACCAATCCGGGCCTGACCGGCGCCTATGGCAAAGTGCAGATTCACATGGCCAGCGACTTCCCTTGTGCACCGTGCCTGCAAAAGAAATGCACTTATCAGCCGACGGCTGAAGATGCCCGTCAATTTGACCTGAAACGCGAGTGGCCGTTGTGCTTCACGCGTCTGAATCCCGAGCGTGTCGCCAGCCGACTGAGCACGTTGTTAATGGCTGAGGAGCTGCGCTGATGCAATTGGCATTTGTCCTGTACAAATATTTCCCGTTCGGCGGCTTGCAGCGCGATTTCATGCGAATCGCCCTGGAGTGCCAGAAGCGCGGTCATCAGATTCGCGTCTACACGCTGATCTGGGAGGGTGACGTGCCGCCGGGTTTCGAAGTGCTGGTGGCGCCGGTCAAGGCGTTCTTCAACCATCGCCGCAACGAGAAGCTCAGCGAGTGGATGGAAGCGGACCTGGCCAAGCGCCCGGTCGACCGCCTGATTGGCTTCAACAAGATGCCGGGCCTGGACGTCTACTACGCCGCCGACGGCTGCTTCGAAGACAAGGCGCAGAACCTGCGTAACTCGCTGTATCGCCGTTGGGGCCGCTATCGCCACTTCGCCGAATACGAGCGGGCGGTGTTCGCCAGGGACGCCAAGACCGAAGTGTTGATGATTTCCGAGGTTCAGCAGCCGTTGTTCATCAAGCATTACGACACGCCGCTGGAGCGCTTCCACCTGCTGCCACCGGGCATCGCCCAGGACCGTCGCCGGCCGCCGGATGCCGATGAAGTTCGCGCAGGGTTCCGCGCTGAATTCGATCTCAAGGACGACGAACTGCTGCTGGTGCAGATCGGCTCCGGGTTCAAGACCAAGGGCGTGGACCGTAGCCTCAAGGCACTGGCGGCATTGCCTGCCGAGTTGAGGAAACGCACCCGGCTGTTTGTAATTGGCCAGGATGACCCCAAATTATTCCAGATGCAGAGTGCGACACTGGGGCTTGGAGAAAACGTGACGTTCCTTAAAGGCCGCAGCGATATCCCGCGTTTCCTGTTGGGTGCCGATCTGTTGATCCACCCGGCGTACAACGAAAATACCGGCACCGTGCTGCTCGAGGCGCTGGTGGCCGGTTTGCCGGTGCTGGTGAGCGCGGTGTGCGGGTACGCCCATTACATTGCCGAGGCCGACGCCGGCCTGGTGCTGGACGAACCGTTCGATCAGGCACAGCTGACGCAGTACCTGACCGGCATGTTGAACGACGCTCAAGCAAGGGCGGCCTGGAGCCGCAATGGTCTGGCCTACGCCGGGACGGCCGACCTCTACAGCATGCCGCAGCACGCGGCCGATGTGATTCTGGCGGAGCACGCTTAAATGAAGTTGATGCTGGCTGAACCGTTCAAGAGCCTCTGGGCCGGACGCGACCCGTTCGCCGAAGTCGAGGGGCTCAAGGGCGAGGTGTACCGCGAGCTGGAAGCGCGCCGGACCTTACGCACGGAAGTCGATGGCAACGGATTTTTCGTGAAAATCCACCGTGGCATCGGCTGGGGCGAAATCTTCAAGAACCTGCTCACTGCCAAGCTTCCAGTATTGGGGGCCGGTCAGGAGTGGCAGGCCATTCAACGCCTGCAGCAAGTTGGCGTGCCGACCATGACCGCCGTCGCGTATGGCGAGAAGGGCAGCAACCCCGCCGACCAGCACTCGTTCATCGTCACCGAGGAGCTGGCGCCGACGGTCAGTCTGGAAGATTTCAGTATCAACTGGATCAAGCAGCCACCGGAGCCAAAGCTCAAGCGCGCGCTGATCGCCGAAGTCGCACGCATGACCGGCATGATGCACCGCGCCGGGGTCAATCACCGCGACTGCTACATCTGCCATTTCCTGCTGCATACCGACAAACCGGTGACCGCCGACGACTTCAAACTCTCGGTGATCGACCTGCACCGCGCCCAGACCCGCCCGGCGATCACCTCGCGCTGGCGCAACAAGGACCTGGCCGCGCTGTACTTTTCCGCGCTGGACATTGGCCTGACCCGCCGCGACAAGCTGCGTTTCCTCAAAGGCTATTTCCAGCAGCCGCTGCGTCAGATCCTGATTGAAGAGGCGTCTTTGCTGGCATGGCTCGACGGCAAGGCCAACAAGCTCTACGAGCGTAAACAGCGATACGGGGATGCGCTCTGATGTCGGGTTGGAAACTGGAACCGGCCTACAGCGAACTGGCCGATGACTTTGGCAGCCTCGAGGCTGTGTTTGCGCTGCAAGGCGAGCGTTTGACCAGTGATCTGCTTTCGGAGGTCATCCGGGTCGAGCGCAATGGCGTCAACTATTACGTCAAGCGGTATGTGGGCGCTGGCAAAGGCTTGCGGCGTTACCTGGGCAAGCCTCGGGTGAAGATGGAATGGCAGAACCTCAAGCGCTTCGCCAAGTGGGGCATCCCCACGGCCGAAGTGGTGGCCTGGGGGCTGGAACGACGCGGTGTGGCCTACGCTCGCGGCGCGATGATTACCCGGGAGCTGCCTCGTACCGAAGACTTGTCGGCACTGGCCGAGCGTCGCGACCCGAAACTTTCGGATCGCGCCTGGGTCGATACCGTCAGTCGTCAGCTGGCCGAATATACCCGGACCATGCACGACCACCGCTTCACCCATAATGATTTGAAGTGGCGCAACCTGCTGATCGACGATGAGGCTCGAGTGTTTTTGATCGATTGCCCCAACGGCGATTTCTGGCGCGGTTTCTGGCTCAAGTACCGTATTACCAAGGATCTGGCGTGCCTGGACAAGGTCGCCAAGTATCAACTGTCGGCAACCCAGCGCCTGCGCTTTTACCTGCAATACCGCAATCGGACCCGGCTCAACGCTGCGGACAAAAAACGTATCCGGCACGTGGTGAGATTTTTCGAGGGGCGTGAATGACTGATTTTCTGGCCGCTGAAGACCGAGCGCTGCTTGAGCGCCACGGCCTCGGCACATTCGAAGCACTCTGGGCCAAGCAACTCGATGCGGTGGACGAGCCCAACACCGGTCGCGGCGGCTGGAGCAGCGTGTTTCGGCTGGATCTGGAAGGTCATGGTTTCTACCTCAAGCGTCAAAGCAACTACCTGACCCGCACCTTGCGTGCGCCGTTCGGCGAGCCGAGTTTCGCTCGCGAGTTTCGCAACATCTCCCTCTACCGGAGGATGGGCATTCCGGCGCTGGAAGCGGTGTTCTACGGGGAGCGCAAGGTCGATGGCGAAGTCCGCGCGATCCTGCTGACCCGTGCCCTGGATGGTTGGGACGATCTCGACTCGCTGTTGCAGCACTGGGCTGAATTGAGCCCTGAGCAGCACTCGGAAATCCTCAAGGCCATTGGCGAACTGGCCAGGCAGTTGCACGCTGCACGCCAGGTGCATGGGTGCTTCTATCCCAAGCATATTTTCATGCGCGCCACCGGCAACGGCTATCAGGCTCAATTGATCGACCTGGAAAAAACCCGACCACTGCTGTACGGGCAGCGTGACCGAATCAAGGACCTGGAACCGCTGACGCGTCGCGCGCCCGAGTGGGGAGAGTCGCACCTGCGGCAATTGCTGGCCGCCTATCTGGATCAACCACAGGACAGCTCGTTGATCGACAGCTGGCTGGGGCGTTTGACGACGCGGCGCAGCCAAAAGGGACCACGCTGATGCGTTTATCCGAGTTGAAGTCCGCCGGCCGCAATCCGGCGTTGCCATTGAGCGTTTCGCTGGCTGATGCCGCCGGCCCCGCCGAGCTACAACTGCTGAGCCTGTTGCGGGTGTTGCCGGGGCAGCGTTATGTCGGTGCCGGCGTCTGGCGTGGCCGGCCGGTGTTGGCCAAGTTGCTGGTCGGCAGCAAGGCTTCGCGGCACTTCCAGCGTGAGCTGGACGGCGTGCGCTTGCTTGCCGCTCAAGGATTGACCACGCCGCAGCTGTTGGCCGATGGCCTGAAAGAGGGTGAGGGTGGTTGGCTGCTGTTCGAGTTTCTGGAAGGCGCCGAAAGCCTGGGTGATACCTGGAAGCAGGTTGAGCAGCAGCCCGTGCTGTCCGATGGGCAAGGAGCGGTGCTGGCCGAGGCGTTAGGTGCCATCGGTCAAATGCACCGCAAAGGCCTGTGGCAGGAAGATCTGCACCTGGACAACCTGCTGCGTCAGCGTGGTCGTCTGTACTTGATCGACGGCGCCGGGATTTGCTCCGAAACACCTGGCCAGCCGCTGTCGCGGCAGAAGGTCCTGGAAAACCTCGGGGTGTTCTTCGCCCAGTTGCCGAAGTCGATCGAGCCCTTCATTGAAGAGTTGCTGGTGTATTACCTGCTCAGCAACGGCGAGCACGCCTTGCCCATGGAGGCGCTGCAGAAGCAGATCGACAAGGTCCGCAGCTGGCGCCTCAAGGACTTCCTGATCAAGGTCGGCCGCGAGTGCACGCTGTTCAGCGTCCAGCGCGGTGCCTTCGGATTGCGGGCGATTCGCCGCGAGGAAGAGCCGTCGATGGTGCCGGTGCTGGAGCAGGCCGATACCCTGCTCGATCAGGGGCATCTGTACAAGACCGGGGGCGCGGCGAGCGTCGGTAAGGTCGAGGTGGATGGCCGCACGCTGGTGATCAAGCGCTACAACATCAAGGGCTTCGCCCACTGGCTCAAACGCTTCTGGCGTCCGAGCCGGGCCTGGCATTCATGGCGCGAAGGCAATCGCCTGGCGTTCCTCGGGATTGCCACGCCCAAGCCGCTGGTGTTGCTGGAAAAGCGTTTTCTGTGGCTGCGCAGCCGGGCGTACCTGATCACCGAGTATCTGTCGGGGCCGGACATCATCGAGCGTTTTGCGCCGTATGTTGAAAGCGGTGATGCACCGGAAGCCGAGCTGGCGGCGCTGGATCATTTGTTTGCCGAGCTGATTCGCGAACGCATCAGTCATGGCGACTTCAAGGGGCATAACCTGTTCTGGCAGCAAGATCGCTGGGCGTTGATCGACCTCGATTCGATGTGCCAGCACGGTTCTCTCGGCAGTTTCGCCCCGGCGTATGCCAGGGATCGCGCACGGTTCATGCGCAATTGGCCTGAAGGCAGCGCCCTTTACCGGGTCATCGATCAGCGGTTGCCCAAAGACATCTCCAGCGCTGGCTGAATCAGGACCTTCGGTCCTATCGCGGGCAAGCCCGCTCCCACAGTGAATATGTGTTCGACAAAGATTCAGTGTGGGAGCGAGCTTGCTCGCGATGAGGCCGGAACTGCCAACCGAGAAAGCAGACAAGTTCTTGTGATCCGTCCTACGCGATCTTGGGAAGTCATGAACTGTGGCTGAAATCGCCCCGATGCTAGTTTGCCTGACGTTCTCGGAGGTCAGGCTGTGACGATCAAAATGGCAGTTTCAGCAGGTGTTTTATCAGTGTCGCTAATGGGCTGCGGGACCGCCGCCACCGTCCTGCAGGATGAAGCCGAAGCAGCGCAGGGGCTGCGCAGGCAAAAGACCTATTGCCAGTCCATCCCGCGGGTCTACAGCGGCCTGGCTTATGACTTCTGTGTATTGAATGCGCCGCCAGACCCTACGGGTTTCCTTGTGCCACTCGTATTGCTGGACTTGGCCGTGTCTGGCGCGCTGGACACCGTTGTCTTGCCGTACACGATTTACCGGCAAAGCGTGGACGGCAATATTTCCATCTATTGGCGACCTGCGCGCGGATAAAAAATGTCGCGAGGCCCCGGCCGTAGTTGCATGCCGCTTGCGGCTAGAGGTTTGCCGCTGCTTTTACGCTATAATCCCGCCCTTTAGCTGTCTCTCGCCCCTTGCGAGGGCACATTAATTTTTGAGGCGCTTGCGCCTGCATGCAGACTAAAGAGGCTAGACCCCTGTGGCATTGACGATTCTTGGCCTGTCCGGCGCCCTTAGCCATGATCCTTCCGCAGCCCTGTACATCGACGGCAAGCTGGTCGCGGCGGCTGAAGAGGAACGCTTCGTACGCGATAAACATGCAAAGAACCGCATGCCCTACGAATCGGCGAAATTCTGCCTGGAACAGGCTGGCATCAAGCCGTCCGATGTCGACGTGGTAGCGATCCCGTTCGCCCCGATCAGTCTGTTCGGCAAGGCCCGCTGGCAGTACGCCAAGCGTTACTGGTACGCCCCGGACCGCGCCCTCGACGCGATCCTGATGGGCAACCGTCGCTACAAGCGCTATCGCAACAAGATCGTCTGGTGCCTGGAGCAACTGGGCTTTGATCCGAAGAAGATCAAGATCGAGCCGGTCGAACACCACCTGGCCCACGCCTCCAGCGCTTATCACTGCTCCGGTTTCAAAGAGAAAACCGCGATCCTCGGTATCGACGGCAAGGGCGAGTACGCCACGACCTTCTTCGGTTACGGCGAAAACGGCAAGATCCACAAGATCAAGGAATTCTTCGATCCGGACTCCCTCGGCGGCCTGTACGGCGCGATCACCGAGTTCCTCGGTTTCGATATGCTCGACGGTGAGTTCAAGGTCATGGGCATGGCGCCGTACGGCGACGCCAGCAAATACGATTTCTCGCGCCTGGCTTCGTTCGAAAACGGCGAGCTGGTAATCAACACCGACTACGCCAACGTCATCGGCCTGCGTCGCTACAAAGAGAAGGGCAAGGGTTATTACTTCTCGCCGAAGCTGATCGAGTGGCTGGGTCCGAAGCGCGAAGGCGACATCGCCGACGAGCCGTACATCCACTACGCCGCGAGCATTCAAGCGCTGTTCGAAAAAATTGCGCTGCAGATGATCGACTACTACCTGGGCGACGTGCTCAAGGAAACCGGTAAACTGGCCTACGCCGGTGGCTGTGCGTTGAACGTCAAGCTCAACCAGAAAATCATCGCCCGCGATGACGTCAAAGAGCTGTTCGTACAGCCGGCGTCCGGCGATGCCGGCACCGCGGTCGGCGCTGCTGCCTATGTGTCTCACGCCCGTGGCGTACCGGTCGAGAAGATGGAACACGTCTACCTCGGCCCGTCGTACAGCAACGAAGATGTTATCGCTGCGTGCGCCCGTCACGCCAACAAGCCGACGTGGCGCAAGCTCGACAACATGCCGGAGCAGATCGCCAAAATCATGGTCGATGGCAACCCGGTGGCCTGGTTCCAGGGCCGCATGGAGTTCGGTCCGCGTGCATTGGGCGGTCGTTCGATCATCGGTTGCCCGAGCATTGCGGGCGTGGCTGACCGGATCAACCACCAGATCAAGTTCCGCGAGCGCTGGAGGCCTTTCTGCCCGTCGATGCTCGACACCGTGGCGCCGCAGATGATCAAGATCGATCACCCGGCTCCGTTCATGACCTTCACCTTCGAAGTGGCGGAAGAGTGGAAAACCCGCGTGCCGGAAGTCGTCCACGAAGACGGCACTTCCCGCGCCCAGGTACTCAAGCGCGAATACAACCCGCGCTACTACGACATGATGAAAGCGCTGGAAGTGCTCACCGGCAACGGCGTGTCGCTCAACACCTCGCTCAACCGTCGCGGCGAACCGATGATCTGCTCGCCGACCGACGCCCTGAACATGTTCTTCGGTTCGGATCTACAGTATCTGATCATGGAAGACATCCTGGTGGTCAAAGAGGGCGCGAACGCCTATGACACGTTCGGCTGAACGCCATGTGCTGCAGTTCTGCCACGGCTATGACGGGCCGTTCCTGGACTGCGCACGGCAGTACGCCAGCCTGTTCGCGGGGACCGGTTATCGAGTGACCACGGTGTTTCTCACCGGAGTTGCCGATGCCGAAGTCGCCGCGGGTTGTGCTTCCGATGAAGTGCTATTCATGGAGTACAGCTCCAAGGCCATTCGTGGCCTGAAGCTGGGTGCCATCGGCGATCTGCGCAAGATCGTCGCGTCGCGCAACTTCAGTTTCTGCATTGCTCACCGCTTCAAGCCGATCTATATCGCCTTGCTCGGCACGTCGTTGCCGGTGATTGGCGTGCATCACGCTTTTGACGATTACAAGCGTGGTAGCCGCAAACTGTTCGCGCATATTTTCCGCAAGCGTTTGAGTCTGCTCGGTGTGTCCGACGCCGTGCGCGACGACATGCGCAATTGCCTGCCGAAGTGGCCGGCTTCGCGGATCCAGACCATGTACAACCGTATCGACGTAGATGCCTTGCAAGCCTCGCAGGTGTTGGCTCGCGAGGCCCGGGAAACTCTCGGGCTGGCGGCGGATGCCTGGATCGTCGGCAACGTCGGACGGCTGCATCCGGACAAGGACCAGGCCACGCTGTTGCACGGTTTCGCCGAGGCGTTGCCGGGGTTGCCGGCCAACAGTCAACTGGTGATTCTCGGTAAGGGGCGTCTGGAGGAAAACCTCAAGGCTCAAGCCCGGGAGCTGGGTATCGGTGACCGGGTTCTGTTTCTCGGTCAGGTGCCTGATGCGCGCAACTACTTCCGGRCCTTCGATGTGTTTGCCCTGAGCTCCGATCACGAACCGTTCGGCATGGTGCTGCTGGAGGCCATGGCCGCTGGTGTACCTTTGCTCGCAACGGCGTGCGGCGGAGCGAAAGAAGTGGTCGAAGGCGTGGGCATCCTGTTCCCGTTGGGCGATGCCGAGCGTCTGGCCCAAGGGCTGCAACATCTGGCTGGCATGGATGATCAGCAACGCCGACAGTGTGCCGAGTTAATGCTCGAGCGCCTGCGCGAACGCTTCTCCGATTGCGCGGTACGCGATGCTTTCTGGCATTTGCCGCATGTTACCGAACTGGCACAGAGGGGCTGATGCTCAACCGATTTCAAGGCTGGCGCGAGCGTGGCTGGGCGGTAGTCGACGGCTCGACATACGCCGAAACCTGGCAACGTTATGGCGGCAGTGTCGCGACTCATCCCATGGTGGTCGAGCGGCTGGCGCAACTGGCTGACATTCCGGTGCGTTACCTGGCCTGGGTGCAGGGCGATGAGGTCAAGGCGGCGATCCCGACCTGGGGCCGCGACTTGGCCTTGTCCAAGGACGTGCTCAAGCGTCGCGGCAAAAAAGGTCTGTTCGATCTGGGCAACGCCGAGATCATCCTGCCGGCCGCTGCCGATGCCCAGGTGCCATTGCGCCATCGCGCGCGGTATCTGTCGGCGCTGAACGAAGGCCGTTTCACTGGCATCAGGTTGCAGACCGAGCAACTGGCCATGGCCCGTACCCCCGAAGAGCTGTCGAAAAAGTTTCGCTATAACCAGCGCCGCGAGTTGCGCTTGCTGGAAGAGGCCGGTGGCGTGGTTCGACCGGTGTCCGAATTTTCCAGCTTCGATCTGGCGGCGATTTACTGCGACCTGTTCCAGCGCCGCTGGGGTTTCCCGGCGACGGGTGCCGAGCGCATGGCTGATGTCATCGAGTTGCTGCGCGAGTTGCTGATCGGTTCGGTGATTTTCCTCAACGATGCGCCGATTGCGATTCAACTGGTGTACCGCGTAGAAACCACGCAGTGGATCAGTGTCGAGTACATCAACGGCGGGGTCGATCCACAAACCCGTGAGTTCAGCCCCGGCAGCGTGCTGAGTTTCCTCAATACGCAAAGCGCCTGGGAGCATGCCCGGGCGCAGGACAAACCGTTGCGCTTTTCCTTCGGTCGCGCCGACCGTGAATACAAGGATCGCTGGTGCAACCCCGTGCCGGTCTTCACTGTATGAGCCAAGCCATGAGCCGCAAACAGCAACTGCTCAAGCGCCATCGGCGCAATAAACGCATAGGCCTGTTGATTGCACTGGCGTTGTTGATCGTCATCGGTGTTCTGGTGGCCTGGTGGTTGCCGCTGGTGCTGGCGGTTCTGGGCTGGATTGCCCACGAAGCCTGGTTTGCCGACCATCTGTTCTACTCAGCGAAAGACGATTACCAGTACAGCTTTCCCCCGTACACGCCACAACCCAAGGTGCACCTGAGCGGTGAACATTTGCGGCTGGACGAGGGCGTGATGCTGGTCGACGACGCGACGCTGGTGCTGGCCCTGCGGGTAAAGAGCACCTGGCTGGGACGATTTATCGATCCGGTGGTGGAGTTGGCGGGTGGCGAAAACCCTGACCGACAAACCTTCGAACGGGGCGTGAACGGCCTGCGTTACCTCAATCTCAGTGGTCAGGCTCAGGCGTTGTCGCGCGGTGACCTGCGCTTGCGCGGGCRCTTCTGTCGCGTGTTTGGTGAGCCCGTGCTGTGGGCGTTCGAACATCCGGATTACCGGCGTCAGCGGGTGATGGTCATCGCCCCCCACGCCGATGACGCCGAGCTGGCGGCCTACGGTTTGTACAGCCAGGCCGACGAAACCTGGATCGTCACGCTGACAGCGGGTGAAATCGAAGCCGAACACTATCAGCAGATGGGCCTGAACAAGGTCGATGCGGCCCGCTTGAAAGGCCGTCTGCGCACCTGGGACAGCATCGCCGTGCCACGTTGGGCCGGTGTGCCCGAGGCTCACTGTGTGCAACTGGGTTACTTCTGTCTGCAACTGGCGAACATGCAGGCCGCGCCTGCCGTGGCGGCGGGATCGCGGGAGGCGGATATGAGCGACACCCGGCTGTTCCGCCGGTTGAATCCTTTCGCGCTGCCTGGCGATGCCGATGGCGCGCCGACCTGGAACAATCTTCTGGCGGATCTGCGTGAGTTGCTGCTGCGGGCCCGGCCCGAGGTCATCGTCCTGCCGCATCCGACCCTCGATCCGCATCCCGATCATGTCTGCGCCCAGGCGGCAGTCCTCGAAGCCTTGCAAGGCCTGGACTGGCAGCCGGCCACGCTATTGGGCTATGCCAACCACCTGCACGACAACGACCGCTGGCCGATGGGCGATACCGGTGATGGCATCGCCTTGCCGCCTGCCTTCGATTCGGCCCGGCCGATGCAGCCTTATTGCCTGCCGATGCCGCTGGAGCAACAGCGAGACAAAGCCATGGCGTTGGGCATGATGCACGACCTGCAACCGGCGATGCCGTTCAAGCGTCGCTTGCGTCGGCTGATCCAACGGTTGTTGGCCGGCCGCTTGCTGCCCACCTATGGCCAGAACGAATTCTTTCGCAAGGCAGTCCGGCGCCACGAGCTTTTGTGGTCCCTCAAGCACACACCAGGCAATGTTTCTCAGCGGGGAGAGTTATGAGTCAGCGGTCAAAGGTCCTGCAGCTGCAGCCTGACTACAACGTCAAAGCCCATGATTTCGCCGACCTCGCGGAGCAAATCGTCAAGGCCCTGCCCAGTGATCGCTATGAAGTGACCGCCGCGTTTCTGCGTGGCAAACCCGGGCCGGGCGAAGCGGTGAGCCGAGCCGACCGTTCGGTGTACTTCGAGTTTTCCGACAAGTCCCTCAAGGGCATGCGCCTGCGGGCCATGTGGCAGCTGTACAAGTTCTGCCGCCGGGAAAAATTCGATGTGGTGATCTGCAACCGCTTCAAACCGGTGAACATGATGCTGGCGCTCAACCGCTGGTTGAAAGTGTCGTTGTGCATTGGCATTTCCCACGGCTTTGGCGAGTACGACCGCTTTTACCGTCGCCGCCAGACCCAGCGCCTGATTGATCGTCACTGGCGCTTCGTTGGCGTGTCGCCTGCAGTGAAACAGTATCTGCTGGACTGTGACTGTGGCTTCACCGACCAGAATACCTACGCCATCACCAACGCCATCGACATCGAGCAAGCCGAAGGTCTGCAACACAGTCGTGAAAAGGCCCGTGAACTGTTGGGCATCGATCCGTCGGTGCGGTTGATCGGTGCGTTGGGGCGACTGGTGCCGGTCAAGGGCCATATCTATTTGCTGCAGGCCTTTGCCGCGCTCAAGGACAAATACCCGAATACCCAACTGGCGATCATCGGTGCCGGCCGCGAAGAGTCGCGCCTGGCCGCGGAAATCGACCGCCTCGGTCTCAGCGGTCGTGCCCATTTGCTGGGGTTCAAGGAAATCGCCCTGCAGTACATTCGCGCTTTCGATATCTGGACCATGCCCTCCCTGGCCGAAGGCCTCGGGCTGGCGCTGCTTGAAGGCATGAGCGGGCATTTGCCGGTGATTGCCTCGAACGTGCCGGCCATGTTGCCGCTCATCGAGGGCGCCGGTGGCCTGGCGATTACACCGAAGGATGTGCCGACGCTGCAGGCGGCGCTGGACACCTACCTCGGGCTGTCGGATGACGAGCTCAAGGCCAAGGGTGAGCAGGCCTTCCGTTATCTGCAGCAACACCATGACATCGAGGAGTTCCGTCGGGAATACCTCAATCTGATCGACTCCGGCCTGGAACAGGCCCGCAAGGAACAGCCATGAACGACGCGCAACCCATCGTCACGGTCATCATCGCGTCGTATAACCATGCCCCTTACATCGAGGAAAGCATTCTCAGCGTCCTCAACCAGACCTATCAGAACATCGAGTTGCTGGTGGTCGACGATGGCTCGAAAGATGACAGCGTCGAGCGGATCAAGGCGCTGCAGGTCATCCATGGTTTCGATTTCCGGGTGCAGGAAAACCAGGGGCTGACCAACACCCTCAATGGTGCGATTGCCCGGGCCAAGGGCAGCCTGATCGTGCCGTTCGGTTCGGATGACATCATGCTGCCGGAGCGAATCGCCACCCAGGTCGCTCATATGGACGGCAAACCCGAGGTCGGCATTTGCGCCGGCAACATCGAACTGATCGATGCCGACGGCAATCTCTACCCCGAGAAGCGCCAGCGCCGGGATGTGCCGTTCCGTCGCCTGGACTTCGATGACATGTTCCTGGAGCGCAAGCCCTATCCACCGGCACCCACGCTGATGATTCGTCGCGAAGCTCTGGACAAGGTGGGCGGTTTCGACCCGACCATTCGCCTGGAAGACTTGCTGATCGAGTTGAAGGTGACCCATGCCGGTTACTTCATCGACGGTCTGAATGTGTTGATGGCGCGTTATCGCAAGCACGCCACCAACTCCTACAAGAACCACCGCTTCATGATCGACAGCATCCTGCGCACCTACGCGCTCTTCAGCGATCACCCGCTGTATGACGAGGTGCGCTACAAGTTTCTCAATTCCATGTTCCTCAAGACCGCCAATCGTGATCGCAAGCTGGCGCGGGAGTTGCTGGCGCAGATTCCGTTCAAGGCCTGGAGCAAGAAAACCTGGCGTGGGTTGGGCCGGATGTATTTCTCACGGTTGGAGAAAGACTGAGCCATAGGCTGGATTCAAGGGGGGTGGACGACGTGGCATTGTTCGCGGTGACATGCCTCGATTGCTCAACGTTGTTGAACCGTCTCCTCCAAAAGTTCTTTCCTCGGTTTCCTGTTCTGGCGTAACCAGTGCAGGGTTTTCTTGCCGGCATTGATACCGGGCTTTTCGATGTGCAGGTAGGTCAGGCTGCTGATGATGATCAGCAGGCAACTGCACACGGCCAGCAACGGCAGGAAGACCCACACTTCCCTGGCGTCAAGATGCAATACCGGCGGCAGTCGCTGCACCAGTATCCAGAGCACGAAACCGTGCAGCAAATACGTGCTGTAGCTGATTTCCCCTAGCCAGCGAATGCTGCGTGGTCTCAGGGCGCCGAACAAGGTGTTGCCGGACGCCACAATCACAAAAAACAGTGAAAGCAGCAGCAGCGCTCCCGGATTGAATGCCCGGTTGAACGCCGTAAAGGCGATCGCCAATGCGAGCAGGGCGATGATGCCCGCCAGCGGAGAGAGGCTCCAGGCGACCCATTGTGGACGGCGAACCCAGTACGCCGCAGCGATGCCACCGAGGAAACTGGCCAGGTAGTGCTTCTTCAGCGAGTGTTCCCAGCCGACCACCTG
This sequence comes from Pseudomonas sp. P4_C3, assembly GCF_056402075.1. Classification (NCBI taxonomy): domain Bacteria; kingdom Pseudomonadati; phylum Pseudomonadota; class Gammaproteobacteria; order Pseudomonadales; family Pseudomonadaceae; genus Pseudomonas; species Pseudomonas sp. P4_C3. Next base: position 2,188 of record NZ_JBFUIC010000038.1, on the reverse strand, counting down.
GTACAGGGTGTAGATGCCGATCAGGCACAGCACTGTCTGCATCCAGCCGCCGCGATAAATGAACACCATGGCGGCCAGTGGCAGGGCCAGGTAGAAAAACACTTCATACCCCAGCGTCCAGGTGACGTTGGAGATCAGCATGCCGGTCTGGTGGTACTGGTTGACGTCTGGCCGGTCGAAGATCAGCCAGGCCAGGGTCTGGCCAATGAGCTGGGTGCCGGAGTCCTTGAGTTCCCAGTCCTGCAAATAGAACACACAGACAAACACGGTCAACATCAGCGGCAGGTAGAGCGGGTAGAGGCGAAATAGCCGAGATACCGCAAATGCCAGCCAGTCGTGTTGCCGCCCGTGGGTGAGCAAGCGGTCCCAGAACAGAAAGCTGGTGATCATGAAAAAGAGGGCGACGCTACCCTGGCCGAGCTGCGAGTAGAAGTTGCTCGGCGGAAAATCGATCACGCCGGTTTGCAGAAAGATCCAGGTAATGATCGAGTGGTGCACGAACACGCCGAAGGCCAGATACCCGCGTAAGCCGTCGATGCCGGCAAAGCGGCTTTCGCCGCAATGCTCCAGCTGTCGGGTGAATCTCGGCACGCGGTGCAACAGTAGCGCAGCGGTCGCGATGGCGAGCAGGTAGGCCATCATCGCGATAAGGGGGTTGGTTTCTATCATCAGTGAGCCTGGGCCGAAGGACTCCCGGCCAGCACGTGTCTGTGCAAATTATCCACGTCGGCTTTCGAAGCCGCCGCGGCGTATCCCTGCAGCAGCGCTTCGAAGTGATCCTCGAACAGCCAGTGCCGATCTGATGCGTAGCGTTGCATGTGGCGCAGATTACGCCGCCGCAGCGAAGGGCTCAACGATGAAGGGTAAATTCGCAGGTCGGCCAGGTCGATCAGGCCGAACTCGCCGTCCTCCAGCACCAGCACATTGCCCAGGTGCAGGGAGCGGAAGTAGACCCCTTGCTGATGCAGTTGGGCCATGAATTTGCCGAAGCGCTCCACCAGTGCCTGGCGCACCGCCGGGGCGGTGATGCCTTGCAGGATCTGGCGCAGCGTGTTGCCCGGCAAGGGAGAGTAGTGCACAGCGGTGCTGCCGTCTTCGAACCGGTAGAGGTCGAGGATGTGCGGTGTCGGGATGCCCATGCTGCGCAGTTGCACGCTGTTGACGGCAAAACGATCGGAGTAGGGCGTGAAACTGCCCGAGGTGTACCAGCGGCGACGGCGGAACAGCTTGAGAAAGCTGCCATCGGTCAGGCGCAGGACTTTGGGGCCCAAACCATCTTCTTCGATGACCCGGGCATCGACAGTCAGCTGTTGCAGGGCGCTTGGCGTCGCGGTCTTGATTGGCATGTCCAGCAGGCGCCTGGCCCGTTGATTGATGCTCAACGCGGCAATCAGTGCCAACGGGATCCACAGCAGGAACCAGTGCTCCTTGGGGCGAGAGATAATCCCGCCACCTTCGGTCAGGCCTGCACCGATACCGAAGGCCAGCCAGGCGGAGGCAATGATAAACAGCGGTTGCACGCGATGGCGCCGGCTGCTGATGAAGCTCCACGCAAGGAAGAACAGCCATGGCAGCAGGCCGATAATGCCGACGTAGTAGAGCACGCCCAGGGCGAAGCTATGGGGCTCCTGAAGGAGGTAGCCGGCGCCGGGGTCCAGGCTCAGTCCGGCGTTGTAGCCGTGCCCGATCCATGGATGTTCAGCGATCCTGTCCAGGGCCAATTGCCAGAGTTCGATACGGAAGGAACTGCCTCTTTCGAAGATCTTGTCCGCGAACAACGCGAAAGTCGCCGTTCCTGCAATGAGCATGGAACCAAGCATGAAGACCGGGCGTCGATTCCAGCAGATGTAACACAGCCACAGCGCAGCCAGCGTCAGTGCAACCAGTGGGGTCCTGGAGCCGGTGGCCAGGACGGCGGCGAACATGATCGCCATCGCCGGTATGCTCAACCAAAGTACCTGGTGTCGCTTGCAGGTCATGCTCAGGCTCAGCCAGTAGGTACAGAAAAAGCCGAAAACGTGGGAGCTGAGCAGTGGATTGTCGAACGCACCTACTCCGATCAGGCGCATTTCCGGTTGGTAGATCAGACCGAACCTGTACAGGTTGTAGACAGTGGCGACCAGCGCCACAATCGCGGCGCAGAACAGCAGGGGCTGAATGATTTCGCTGCGATAGCGCACCAGCAGGT